>NZ_JAMOYX010000019.1:0-48249 GCF_023669465.1 Dorea sp. MB18-49 | reverse complement strand
CTATGATGCAAGAGATAAAATGTATAATCCTATTATAATATCAGTGTAAAACAAAAGAAAACTGATGAAACAAAGATTCAGATCAATATTAAAAACAATCATGCGACAGCACACATTCAGGAGGTTAATTATGAATTTCTCAGAAAAGTTACAGCAGACACTTGGCAAAGCAATCAAAGATGCATCGAATGAAGAGATTTACGCAGCACTTCTTAACACGGTAAAAGAAGCTGCAGCAGATAAAGGAAGAAATATTTCCGAAAAAGGAAGAAAAGTATATTATATATCAGCAGAATTCCTGATCGGAAAACTGTTATCCAACAACCTGATCAACCTTGGCGTATACGATGAAGTAAGAGAGCTTCTTGCAGCAAATGGAAAAGACATCTGCGAGATCGAAGAAGTAGAACCGGAACCGTCACTTGGTAACGGCGGACTTGGAAGACTGGCAGCATGCTTCTTAGATTCTATTGCAACACTCGGTCTGGAAGGAGACGGAATCGGACTGAACTATCACCTTGGACTGTTCAAACAGGTATTTGAAAATCACAAACAGAAAGAGACTCCAAACCCATGGATCCAGAATACAAGCTGGCTTACTGATACAGGAATCGGATTCGATGTACCATTCAAAGATTTCAGCCTGCATTCAAAATTATACGATATCGATGTAACCGGATATGAAAATGGAACCAACAAACTTCACTTATTCGATATCGAATCTGTAAATGAAAACATCGTAGGCGACGGAATCTCATTTGACAAGAATGATATCCGTGAGAACCTGACGCTGTTTCTCTATCCGGACGACAGTGACAAACAGGGCGAACTGCTTCGTATCTATCAGCAGTATTTCATGGTAAGTAATGGTGCACAGTTCATTTTAAAAGAATGTGAAGAAAAGGGCTATTCACTGGAAGAACTTGACAAACACGTTGTAATCCAGATCAACGATACACATCCGTCTATGGTAATTCCGGAGCTGATCCGTCTTTTGACAGCAAGAGGAATCTCTATGGATAAAGCAATCGAGATCGTGACAAATACTTGTGCATACACGAACCATACGATCCTTGCAGAAGCACTGGAGAAATGGCCGATCGACTATCTGGAGGCGGTTGTTCCGCACTTAATGCCGATCATCCGTGAACTGGCAGCAAGAGTGGCAGCAAAATATGATAACAAAGATGTGCAGATCATCGACGAGTGGAACCGTGTACACATGGCAAGAATGGATATGCATTACGGATTCAGTGTCAATGGTGTTGCAGCACTCCACACAGAGATCCTGAAAAATGTAGAATTGAAGCCATTCTATGACATTTATCCGGAGAAATTCAACAATAAGACCAATGGTATCACATTCAGAAGATGGCTGATGCACTGTGATAAGAAACTGGTAGAATGGATGGATAAATACGGAGTCGGTGAGTTCCGTAAAGATGCTTCCAAACTGGAAGGACTTCTTGTACAGATCGATAACGAAGAAGCACTGAATGAGCTTCTGGATGTTAAGCAGCAGAATAAGACAGCATTAAAAGAATATCTGGAAAAAGAATCCGGAGTTGTACTGAACGACAACGCAATCTTCGATATTCAGATCAAACGTCTCCATGAGTATAAGAGACAGCAGATGAATGTCCTGTATATCATTTACAAATATCTGGACATCAAAGCCGGAAATAAACCAAAGAGACCGATTACAATGATCTTCGGTGCCAAGGCAGCACCTGCTTACATTATTGCAAAGGACATCATTCATGTAATCCTGTGCTTACAGGAACTGCTCAAGAATGATCCGGAAGTGGCACCGTACCTGCAGGTTGTTATGGTAGAGAACTACAATGTGACAATGGCAGAGAAACTGATCCCGGCATGCGAAGTATCTGAGCAGATTTCACTGGCATCTAAGGAAGCAAGTGGAACAGGTAACATGAAGTTCATGTTGAACGGTGCTGTAACGCTTGGAACAGAGGACGGTGCAAATGTAGAGATCCATCAGCTTGTCGGGGACGAGAATATCTATATCTTCGGAGAGAGCAGCGACCAGGTAATCGAGCACTATGCAAAATCAGACTATGTGGCAGCAGATTACTATATCAATGACAAAGACATCCGTAAGTGGGTAGACTTCATTATCAGCCCTGAGATGCTGAAAATCGGTGATGTGCGTACACTTCTTGAGATTCATGCAGAACTGATCCAGAAAGACTGGTTCATGACACTTCTGGATGTAAAAGATTACATTCAGACAAAAGAAAGAGTATTTGCAGATTACGAAGACCGTATGACATGGGCAAAGAAGATGATCGTGAACATTGCAAAAGCAGGATTCTTCTCATCAGATCGTACGATCGCCGAGTATAACAGAGATATCTGGCATGTATAAAATGTGTGCAAGGGAATAAGCCGCACAAAAACAATCGGAAAATGAATGCAGGTATCTTTCTGGTGGCAACGCAGGGAAATATCCATGCATTATCCATTTCACCGAAAGGCCTGATCATGGGAATGCTGCTGGCGATTACGACCTGTTTCTACGGAGTACTTCCGGGACCGCTTCTTAAGAAATATCCGGCCGAGTCAGTATGCGCATGGGCGATGCTGATCGGCGGAGGCGTGCTGGCGGTATTCTTAAGACCGTGGAGAATTGAGGCACATCTGGATATGATTGTGATTGTAGGATTCCTGACAATCGTAATCGTGGGAACAATCTTACCGTTCTGTCTGTATCTGGCAGCGGTAAAATACGCAGGAAGTGTATATGCAGGATTATTATCAAGCGTGGAGCCGGTAGCGGCAACGATCGTGGCGGCGATCTTTTTAGGAACTGCATTCCCGGCAATAGATATTCTGGGATTTGCACTGGTATTATCTACACTTTTCATTTTGAATATCAATTCGAAATAAATACAGGAAATAAATACAGATAGTAAAAAAGGATGCATCAATTTGCATCCTTTTTTGAGAGAATAATGAATGAGGCTTTTCTTTTCGATATGCCACTTCATTAACTATAATAACACATTTAAAGTGAATGTATAGACCCGACAGGGTTCCTTAACACATTCTTAGCAATCGTATATATAAAAGGGTACCCGGCAGATAGAGCAGTAAATTACACTTCATTCTCATCTTCGCACATACGATAACCGACACCGACTTCGGTAAATAAAAACTGTGGCTGTGATGGATTCCGTTCTATTTTGCGGCGTATATTGGCCATATTTACACGCAGAATACGATTATTGTTGTCGGTAAAAGGTCCCCATACATTTGCCATTACAGAAGCATAGGTCATAACCTTTCCGGAATTGCGCGCAAGGTAGGCAACAATTTTGTATTCTACAGGTGTCAGATGTATCTCCTCGCCGTCCAGAGTCAGCATTCTTTTTTCGAAATCAAGTATAAGTCCCTGACATTTGTAAGGACGGATATAAAGAGGCGAGTTTGATGCCATACGGTTGCTGTGACGTAAAGAAGTACGGATTCTGGCAAGCAGTTCCGAAGTGCCGAATGGCTTGGTGATATAGTCATCGGCACCAAGATCCAGAGCGGCCACCTTATCATGTTCTCCGGTTCTTGCTGAAATGACGATGATCGGGCAACTGGTCCATTCGCGGACAGAAGCTATGATATCATTTCCATCCATGTCCGGAAGTCCAAGGTCCAAAAGGATCAGATCCGGACATTGTGAATTGATAATGGACAATCCGGCCTTCCCGGAAGTGACGGTAGTTGTTTTATATCCATTGGCCTTTAATGTTCTGGACATGAAGTCCAGAATATTTTTTTCATCCTCTATGATCAAAATAGAATAGCTGTCATTCATGATTAAGTATCCCCCTTTGGTAATGTAAATAGAAATTCAGCGCCATCTGCATGATTATGTGCGGCAATTTTTCCGCCATGTGCCTGGACAATAGTGTTGCAGATAGAAAGACCGATTCCCATGCCACGGTGGGTATCCGATGTACGTGGGGCTGTATATTCGCCTTTTAAAATCAGTGGGATGGTCTGTTCGTCAATACCCTTTCCATAATCTATGATATGAAAGGTAACGGTATCCGGGTTTTCTGTAATACGAAGGTCGATAGGCCTGTCGCTTTCGGAATGAACAAAAGCATTTTCCATCAGATTCATTAGAACCTGTTCGATAAGAAGCGGATCCATCGGAATGATCAGGACATCTTCCGGAGCACTTACGTGAATTTCAATATCCGGAAGCCGCCGTTTTAATCGGATGATTGCTTCGGAAACGACTTCTTCTACGACTTCGTCCTCTTTTTTAACAGTTCCGGTATCATCCTGAATTCTTGTGACAGACAGAAGATTTTCGACCATATTCAAAAGCCAGTGTGAATCTTCGTTAATAGACGATACAAGACTTTGCTTTTCCGGATCAGTCAGATTCTGATAATTTTCTATAAAAGAATCCGAAGAGCCTATAATAGAAGTAAGCGGTGTACGAAGATCATGAGAGATTGCCCGCAGAAGATTGGCACGTATCCGTTCTTTGTCTGCCTCATTGATCGCACGCTCTCTTTCCAGAATCATTTTGTCCTGTTTCTTTAACTGTGTTGTCAATGTGGATACGATCAGTGAAATGGAAAGCAGAAATACAAATGTGACAGGGTATCCGCTGATCTGAAAATTAACTTTAAAATAAGGATATGTAAAGCACCAGTTGATGAATATAACACAAAACAAAGCAGAAATAATACCAAAAACATATCCACTGGTAATTCTGGCAATGATAATAAGAGCAAGAATATAAATAAGTGCAATATTGGCAGGATCGCTTCTGGTAATATGAAAAAATGAGAAAGCCAGAACCGTTGCCAGTGTCAGGATACAGATAGTAGAAAGAATATTATAGCATAAAGTCTTAGGGTCAGATGAATTGTCGGTTTTTGCTGTTTTTTTCAATGTTGCTCCTTTCTCCGAAAGCCGGTCAGATATTCTTTTCATATTGTTAGATTATAACACAAAAAAAGAAAATCGGAATACTGGAAAAATTGTATTAAAAATAATGCGTAAATTCTAAAAGTTTGTGCGTTAATGTGGTAAAAAATGTGATATTATGTGACGAGGAGGAATGAACTATGAAATGTACAAGAAATGTAACAGATCACGTGATCTGGGTGGGCGCAAATGACAGAAGATTAAACTTATTCGAGAATTTATTCCCGATTCCAAGAGGGGTATCCTATAATGCATATCTGATTAAAGATGAGAAGAATGCCCTGATGGATACAGTAGATGCATCCGCATCCGAACAATTTATTGAAAATGTAGCTTATGCATTAAACGGCGGGAAATTAGATTACCTTGTCGTACAGCATATGGAACCGGATCATTGTGCCAATATCCAGAGAATTCTGGAGTTATATCCAGAGACAAAAGTAGTTGGAAATGTAAAAACCATGCAGATGATCAGCCAGTTCTTTGATGCAGATCTGGAAGGCAGACAGGTTGTGGTAAAAGAAGGCGACACGCTGGAACTTGGAAATCATACCCTTCATTTTGTGATGGCACCGATGGTACACTGGCCGGAGGTTATGGTATCTTATGAAGATTCGGAGAAGATCCTGTTCTCTGCAGACGCATTTGGAACATTTGGCGCATTGAACGGCAATCTGTTCAACGACGAGGTTGATTTCGAAAAGGACTGGATTGATGATGCAAGAAGATACTTCACGAATATCGTAGGAAAATATGGCATACAGGTACAGGCACTTCTGAAAAAAGCAGCAGGGCTGGATATTCAGATGATCTGCCCGCTTCACGGACCGGTATGGAGAAATAATCTGAATTACTTTATTGAGAAACACGATAAGTGGAGCAAATACGAGCCGGAAGACCAGGCTGTTGCCATTATCTATGGTTCTATTTACGGAAATACAGAGCAGGCAGCAGATGCACTGGCAGCAAAGCTTGGTGCAAAAGGTGTAAAAAATATTGCAGTCTATGATGCATCCAAGACAGATGTATCAGAACTGATCGCCGAGATCTTCCGTGTCAGCCATGTGGTGATCGCATGCCCGACATACAACGGAGGCATCTATCCACCGATCGAAAATCTGCTGGCGCACATGAAGGCACTGGCTGTACAGAACAGAACGGTTGCTGTTATGGATAACGGAACCTGGGCTGCAACAGCAGGAAAGCAGATCGTAAAACAGTTAGAAGAGATGAAAAATATGACGGTACTCGATCAGAAACTGTCGATCAAATCTACATTAAAAGCGGATCAGGAAGATAACTTAGATGCATTTGCACAGCAGATCATAGATGCTATGTAAATGCATCTAAGAAGCAGTGAAGAACAATAGAATGCAGATGTCATGATATGAAAGACGTGTATTGAGTGGAGGTCGATAGAATGAACAATTACACAAGAGAAGATATATTGAGAATGGTAGAAGAAGAGGATGTAGGATTTATCCGGCTGCAGTTTACGGATATTTTCGGAACCATGAAAAATATCGCGATAACCACAAGCCAGCTGGAAAAAGCACTGGATAATGAAATCATGTTTGATGGATCATCTATAGAAGGTTTTGCAAGAGTAGAAGAGTCGGATATGTATCTGTATCCGAATCTGAATACATTTGAGATATTTCCATGGAGACCGCAGCAGGGAAAAGTTGCCAGACTGATCTGTGATGTGTATAAACCAGATGGAACGCCTTATGAAAGTGATCCGAGATATATCCTGAAAAAAGTAATGGAAGATGCGAAAGAGATGGGATACGAATTTAATGTCGGACCTGAGCTGGAATTCTTCCTGTTCCATACAGATGATGACGGATTGCCGACCACGCTGTCACATGAAAGTGCCGGATATTTTGATCTCGGGCCTCTGGACCTTGGTGAGAATGCAAGACGTGATATGGTGTTGACGCTGGAAGATATGGGATTTGAGATTGAATCTTCCCATCATGAGGCGGCTCCGGCGCAGCATGAGATAGATTTCCGTTATGATGAGGCGCTGACGACCGCAGATAATATTATGACATTTAAACTTGTAGTTAAGACGATCGCAAAACGTCATGGGTTACATGCAACATTTATGCCAAAACCGAAATTCGGGATCAATGGTTCTGGTATGCACCTGAACATGTCTATTAGCAGAGACGGAATCAATGTATTCCAGGATGCCAGTGATGAATATGGACTTAGCAAAGAAGCATATTGCTTTATCGGCGGAATTATGAAACACATGAAGGCACTGACTTTTATCACGAATCCAAGTGTTAACTCGTACAAGCGCCTGATCCCTGGATTTGAAGCTCCGGTATATATTGCATGGTCTGCAAAGAACCGTACACCTCTGATCCGTATTCCGGGAACACGAGGGGAGTATACAAGAGTCGAACTTCGTAACCCGGATCCGTCGGCTAACCCATATCTTGCACTGGCGGTATGCCTGGCAGCAGGACTGGACGGAATCAAGGAAGGAACGATGCCGCCGAAGGCAGTAAACCGTAATGTATATGAGATGACAGATGAAGAACGCAAGATTTTCGGAATTGAAAAATTGCCGGGAAGTTTAATAGAGGCAGCAAAAGAATTTCAGAAGGATACATTTATCCAGGAGATATTAGGAGAAGACCTATCAAGAAAATATATAGAAGCTAAGGCATCTGAGTATCAGGATTACAGAATCCAGATTACAGACTGGGAACTTGAAAAATACCTGCACTTACTGTAATACAGATTTTGCACAAAAAGGAACGGGCAAAAGAGTATCTGACAGGAGGTGGCGTAAGTGGCAGGGCTTATTGTTGTATTCCCGAATAAAGATAATGCAACCAATATCAGAAACCTGCTGGCCAGAGGAGGCATGGATGTAATTGGTGTGTGTACCACTGGTGCGCAGGCCATGCATTATGCAGATACTGTAGACGATGGGATCGTGGTCTGCGGTTATCGGATGAAAGATATGATGTATACACAGCTTCGTGAATATTTACCAGAGTCATTTGAAATGCTTCTGGTAGCATCACAGGACAAATGGAGCAGTGGTGATGTGGAAGGAACCGTAGGCCTTTCTACGCCGATTAAAGTATATGATCTTCTGAATACTGTGAATATGATGCTGCAATCCATGGACCGGAGACGTAAGAAACGAAGGAAAGAACTGAAAAACAGAGATCCGAAGCAGCAGGAGACGATCAGAAAGGCAAAAGAACTTCTGATGACACGTAATAATATGTCGGAGGAAGAAGCACACAGGTATCTTCAGAAAAGCAGCATGGACAGCGGGACGAATATGGTTGAAACAGCAGAGATGGTACTGAGCATTATGGCAGAGTAATATGTGAGACAATAAAAGGAGAGAAATGCATGAAGTTTACAAAGATGCAGGGACTGGGCAATGATTATGTCTATGTGAACTGTTTTGAAGAAAAGATAGAAAACCCGCCGGCGGTGGCGAGATATGTAAGTGACAGACATTTCGGAATTGGATCGGATGGACTGATCATGATCAATCCGTCCGAAGTAGCTGATTTTGAGATGGAGATGTATAATGCAGACGGTTCCCGCGGTGAGATGTGTGGAAATGGGATCCGGTGTGTGGCAAAATATGTCTATGATTACGGACTTACAGATAAGACACAGATCTCTGTAGAGACACTTGGCGGAATCAAATATCTGGATCTTACCGTAAAAGATGGAAAAGTGGTACTTGTCAAAGTAGACATGGGAAAACCGGAACTGAAATCAGATCTGATTCCTATCATATCAGAAAATGAAAAAGTAATTGATGAGCCAATCGAAGTAGATGGACAGGTATACCATATGACAGGTGTATCTATGGGAAATCCACATACAGTCATCTATGTGGATGATGTAAAGAATCTGGATCTGGAAAAGATCGGACCGAAATTCGAGAATCATGAGAGATTCCCAAAACGTATTAATACAGAATTTGTACATTGCATTGACCGGAATACAGTAGAGATGCGTGTATGGGAACGCGGTTCGGGTGAGACACTTGCATGTGGCACAGGAGCATGTGCCGTAGCCGTAGCCAGTATATTAAATAACTTGACAGATACGCGTGTTACGGTAAAATTATTAGGTGGAGACTTGCAGATCGAATGGGATCGGGAGAAGAATCATGTATTTATGACAGGCCTTGCAAAAGTTGTATTCGACGGCGTGATAGACATTACAGAGATAAAGGAGTAAGAAGATGTTTAAAGTAAACCAGGATTATTTGAAGTTACCAGGAAGCTATCTGTTCTCAACAGTAGCAAGAAAACAGCGTGAATATCAGGCAGCACATCCGGAAGCCGAGATTATTAAGTTAAGTATCGGTGATGTAACACAGCCTCTGGCACCGGCAATCGTTGAAGCTCTTCATGGAGCAGTTGACGAGATGGCACATGCAGAGACATTCCACGGATATGCACCGGATCTGGGATATGAGTTCTTAAGAAGTGCAATGGCTAAGAACGATTATCAGGCAAAAGGATGCGACATCAATGCAGATGAGATCTTCATTTCCGACGGAGCAAAAGAAGATTGCGGTAATATCCAGGAAATCTTCTCAAAGGACAGCAAGATCGCTGTATGTGATCCAGTATATCCGGTTTATGTAGATACAAATGTTATGGCAGGACGTACAGGTACATATGATGCTGCTACAGGAACATGGAGTAATGTCATCTATATGCCTTGTACAAAAGAGACGAACTTCGCACCGGAGATTCCGAAAGAGACACCGGATATCATTTATCTGTGCTTCCCAAATAACCCGACAGGTTCTACGATTACAAAAGAACTGCTGCAGAAATGGGTAGATTATGCAAATGAAGTCGGTGCAGTCATCATTTATGATGCAGCTTATGAGGCATATATTTCAGAAAAAGAAGTGCCGCATTCTATCTATGAATGTGACGGAGCAAGAACCTGTGCAATCGAGATCAGAAGTTTCTCTAAAAATGCAGGATTTACAGGCGTGCGTCTGAGTGCCACTGTAATTCCAAAAGATGTAAAATCCGGAGATGTGATGTTACATTCTCTGTGGGCAAGACGTCACGGTACAAAGTTTAACGGAACATCTTACATTATCCAGAAAGCAGGAGAGGCTGTATATTCTGACGCAGGAAAAGAGCAATTAAGCGCTCAGGTTGCTTATTACATGAACAATGCAAAAGTCATCAAAGAAGGCTTAAAAGATGCTGGATACAACGTATCAGGCGGTGTCAATGCACCATACATCTGGCTTGAGACACCTAAGGGAATGACCTCATGGGATTTCTTCGACTACCTGCTTGATAAGGCGAATGTAGTAGGTACTCCTGGATCAGGATTTGGACCAAGCGGAGAAGGATACTTCCGTCTGACTGCATTCGGAACATATGAGAATACGGTTGCAGCGATTGAAAGAATTAAGAAGATGTAATAATCCGGAAGCATTTACGGTGTAAATCTTGAAAGTTATAGCATAAGAAAAAATATGAAATAAAAAAACGGCCGGTATTCGTATGCTGAAAAAATAAAAGCATGCGAATACTGACCGGTTTTTTATTGCTATGTGTCCGGCACATGCGGTTACAATTCATACAGAAAGATTTGAAATCAGTCTTTCGGATATACTCGTAATTGAAGTTCTGTAATATGTTCGCTGATATCTGCCGATTGATGGTTGTCTACCCAGATCAGCTCCAGAAGAGGTCCATCCGGAACCAGACCGTGACGGGCTGCATAGGTTAAAAGTTCTGGAATATAAGTAACATTCTGACGGTAATCCCCTGCGTAGGTGAATGTAAGATATGTGCCGCCACTGAGACAATACTCTCCGTAATTATCGATGATAAATACACCGGAATAATTTTCATACTGCCCGTTATTGATTTCCTTAAGCGGAAGGAATGAGCCAATGTTATGGTTGCTGATAATATAAAGATTCTCCGTATTTTTATTCAACAACTGTTTTACCAGAAGATCCATCTCCTCATCTGTATGGTAAGGTGTATTCAATATATGGCAATAGCGGTCAGGGAACGTCTGCAGCCGGATTTTAAGTAATGTCTGGTCTTCGGCACTGGATAATGTCTGCAGACGTTCTTCAACGTTTTTCTGCAGGCGATTTAATTCCTGAATCTGCTGATGAATGGCATCGAGCTCTTCCGTGAGTAGTTTACGTGTATTTTCTACGCTTCGGTTGTCCATATATTCCCGGATCTTTTCCATAGGGAATCCCAGACGACGCAGATCGCGGATGATGTTCAGTCGCCACAGGTCATCAAGAGTATATAGCCGATAATTATTTTTCCCGCGTTTTGGTGCCAGAAGGCCCAGCTTTTCATAATAGCGGAGAGAATCTGGTCCGATATTGTATAGTTTGGATATTTCATTAATTTTGTAAAACTGCTTCATATGTTTTGTGCGATGGAACTATGAAAGAGAGGCGCCTGATTTTTCGGCTTCTTCAATATAATTACTGTTTGGAAGAGATAGTGCACCTGCTTCGAATGCGGCACGAAGCTGTGCAGTTGTACCATTTGGATGTGGACTTCCGTTTAAAATTAAAATATTCATAAGAAAACCTCCTGTGTATATGAAAATATGATACTTGACCTTAGTATTATACCAAGGTTTAAACTATAAATGAAAGAAAAGAACAAAAAGAAATGAGGTTTTATGAATGAGACTTGAGGGAAAGTCTTTAAAAAGTGATTTTTTACGTTTTATTATCCCATCGATCATTGCCCAGTGGGTATTCTCGCTTTATACCATGGTAGACGGAATATTTGTGGCAAGAGGAGTGTCAGAAGTGGCATTAACTGCCGTCAATATCTCAATGCCATTTACAACGGGGCTGTTTTCCATCTCTATCCTGTTTGCGGTGGGAAATTCGACAATCGTGGCGATTCTTCTGGGACAGGGAGAAAAAGAACGTGCAAATGAAGTGTTTACCCAGAATGTTGTGCTGCTTTGCACATTATCGGTTCTGATCACAATTCTTGTAATAGTGTTTCTAGAGCCGTTTGCCAGATTTCTGGGAGCAACTGATAATATTCTTTCTTATGCGAAAACATATATTGGAACAATTGCACCATTTTCCATGGTATATATTCTCTCTTATTCATTTGAGACGTTGATCAAGACGGATGGCTATCCAAAGCTTGCGACAATCTATGTAACGTCCGGGAGCGTACTGAACTGTATCCTGGATTATATTTTGGTCATGGTGTTACATAAAGGTGTCTGGGGGGCAGCGTTTGCTACGGGAATCTCGCAGGCAGCAGTGATCCTCTTGTATCTGTGGCATTTCCTCGGACCGAAAGGAACGATAAGATTTTCGAAGTTCCATTTGATGCCGTCAGAAATCTGGCGTCAGATTCGCAATGGTATGTCGTCCGGCGTGACGGAATTCTCAAGTGGAATCATTATCTTCTTCTTTAATCAGGCAATCCTGAAGTACATCGGAGAATACGCACTGGTAAGTTATACGATCATCTCGTATGTGAATACGATCGTTGTCATGTCCATGGCAGGCATTGCACAGGGATCACAGCCATTGATCAGCTACTATTATGGGAAAAATGAACCGGGTAAATATAAAAAGCTTTTGAAATATGGAATCACGGCGGCTCTTGTGGGTTCCGTAGGAGCAGTTGTCGTATGTTATATGGGAGCAGGCGGCATTGTAAGACTGTTTTTGAAAGAAAGTGAAGCATCGTTGATTAAGTATTCCGTAAGGGTGTTCCGTATCTTTATCCTGTCTTTCCTGATTGCGGGATTCAATGTGGTCCTTGGCGGATATTTTACTTCTGTAGAAAGGGCCGGATTTGCAACGATGATCTCGCTTACAAGGAGTCTGGTTGCACTGGTGATCAGTCTGGTGTTCCTTACGGCAGTATTTGGAGGAGAAGCGATCTGGTGGGCACCGGTGATTGCGGAGAGCTGCTGTGTGGTGCTGGCACTGGGGCTTTATCGGTGGTACAGGAAAAGAGAAAAATGATAAAATATTTCAATTGGAAATATTTACATATATAGCATAGAGGAATATAGATGAAATCTAGCAGATGATGTTACTGCAATCACAATTATTATGCTGGGGCGGTGTGCAGGTAGAAGGAATTGCTGTGAATAAAGGCCTGGTTGTCGAAGAACCGGGAAGACGCTTTGAAAAGGGATACAAAGAACATCTCTGGGAAAGTTATAACAAATACAGCCATGAAGATACAGAGATTTTGATTGAAGTACAGCCAAAGTATGTGGAAGTCTGGGATACCAGTGATGACGGATATGCGTTCCAGTTATTCATAGACTTTGAAAATAAAACGGTAGAACCAAAAATTTATGACAAAAAATAACTTTTTAAAAAAATCCTATTGACTTTTCTCTGTATCCGAGTATAATTAATATTCGCTGGACAACTTAAGAACAGCAGAGAAAAGTCACATTGATGCGGATTGGTGTAATGGCAGCACAGCAGACTCTGACTCTGTTAGTAGAGGTTCGAGTCCTCTATCCGTAGTTACAATGCCGGATACTTCATTAAGAAGTATCCGGTTTTTCATATTGTCGGAAATGTATGAAAAAAATCAAAAATACCTATTGACTTTTTTCTAAAAATCAGTATAATAATATTTGTTCGCTGAACAATGCAGAACATAACACTGATGCGGATTGGTGTAATGGCAGCACAGCAGACTCTGACTCTGTTAGTAGAGGTTCGAGTCCTCTATCCGTAGTTCCTTGGCAGGGGCGCCGGATGCTTTTGAAAGTGTCCGGTTACTTTTTAAAATTGCATATATCGGAGTGTGGCTCAGCTTGGTAGAGCGCTACGTTCGGGACGTAGAGGTCGCGTGTTCGAATCACGTCACTCCGATTGAATGATACAGTATCTGATATAGGTACTGTATTTTTTTATGTCAAAGAGTGTAATTCTTGGTATTTGTAAAAACGTCAGCGATATATGGTTTATAGATGCTTTAATTGCTATAGCTTAAAGCTATAGCAACACACAAGTTATATGTATTATCCAAATCATCCAAATCATGCTACTCTATATCCAGACAAAAACAACAGGAAGAAAAGCACAGGAGGATATAGAAAATGAGCAAATACCAGACACCATACAGATATGATTTTGTGGGAAGCTTTTTAAGACCACAGGAAGTAAAACAGGCAAAAGCAGATTACAGCGAAGGAAAGATCACAAAAGAAGAATGTGATGCAATCGTTGATAAGGCAGTCACAGAAGTAGTTGCAAAGCAGAAAGAATTGGGATTCCACATCATTACAGACGGAGAATTCAGAAGAACTTACTGGCATCTGGACTTTATGTGGGGATTCGAAGGCGTTGGTCATGAGCAGACAGGAGCCGGCGTACAGTTCAATGCAGAGATGGCAGCAGTAGAAGATACTTACCTGACAGGAAAAGTAAAGGCAAAAGCACATCCATTTGTAGAAGGATTCAAATTCTTAAAACAGTTCGAAGATGAGAACACCGTTGCAAAATATACAATCCCGGCACCGGCACAGATGTTCCAGCAGATGATCGTTCCGGCAAACTTTGAGAATACAAGAAAATATTATGCAACAAACGAAGAATTGATTCAGGACATCGGAAAAGCATATCAGGAAGTTATCAGACAGTTCTATGAAGCGGGATGCAGTAACCTTCAGTTAGATGACTGTACATGGGGCGCAATCGTAGGAGATGCCGCAAAGCAGAGATATGAGAGACTGGGGCTGGATCTGAACAAAGTAAAAGCACAGTTACTGGAAGTGAATAACCTTGCATTAGAAGGAAAACCGGAAGATATGGTGATTACTTCACATATCTGCAGAGGTAACTATCACTCTACATTCTTCACAAGCGGCCCATATGATTCCGTAGCAGACTATGTATTTGCAAAGGAAAATGTAGACGCTTTATTCCTGGAGTATGATGATGCAAGATCGGGCGGATTTGCGCCGCTGGCAAAGGTTTCAGAAGATAAGAAAGTCGTTCTGGGACTGATCACAACTAAGTCACCGGAACTTGAAGACAAAGAAACAGTGATCAAACGAATCTATGAAGCAGCAAAATATATTCCACTTGAGAGATTGTGTTTAAGCCCGCAGTGCGGATTTGCATCCTGTGAAATTGGTAACAAACTGACAGAAGAAGAGCAGTGGGCAAAATTAAAACTGGTGAAAGAAATCGCAGAAGAGGTATGGAAGGACGCATAAGACCATACATACCGAAGTATCAAACAGCAGATTTACAATACGCTGCTCGAAGAAAAAAGGAATCCCAAAGATCACATTGATCCAGGATTCCTCTTTTTCTGTTCTCGTTATTCATTTAATCTACATGATACACATAATTCTCTTTACGAGGCTTCGCTTTCGGCACATCTCCGGCCGGATATCCGAGCACGCAGTGTCCGATGCCTTCATAATCACCTTCCACGCCCCATTTTTTCAAAAGAGCCTTACCTTCTTCCGATGCAAAGACTTCTTTCGCCCGGTGGATCCAGCAGCTTCCGATTCCAAGAGAAGCGGCAGCATTCATCAGATTGCCCATGACAAGGCTTCCGTCATAGATATGTGTCGGTCTGTTCTTATCAGCTAATACAACCAGGACAACCGGTGCTCCGTAGAACGGATCTGTATCAGTTCCCATGACATCCGCATTCATTTTGGAAAGCTGATCGCGGGTGGCTTTGTCTGTAACGGCAATAATAACCGGTGACTGCATTCCCATGCCGGTTGCGGCATAAGTGCCTGCTTCAAGAATCAGATCCAGATCTTCTTTCGGGATCATGTCCGGTTTGTAACCGCGTACACTGCGGCGTTCGATCATGTTTTTAATACTTTCGTTCATAAATCAAGACTCCTTTAGAATACAGTGAAAAAATAAAATCTCATAATATAAAAAGAAAATAAAACGAAACGGATGATTTACACTTCTTTGTTCTCGTATACATGTCTCTTGATCGCTTCGAAACTTTCTTTACTGATCACATGCTCCATCTTACATGCATCGGCAGCAGCGACATCCGCAGGTACGCCGAGATGTATCAGCCAGGATGATAAAAGTGTGTGGCGTTCGTAAATCATATTTGCAATCTCCAGGCCGGATGGTGTCAAATGAATAAATCCCTGCTCATCTACTTTAATATGTTTCTTCTCGCGAAGGTTCTTCATGGCAACACTGACGCTGGATTTCTTGAATCCAAGCTCATTGGCAATATCTACGGAACGCACTACAGGCAGTTTCTGGCTTAAAATCAGAATCGTTTCAAGGTAGTTCTCAGCAGATTCATTTAATACATTGCTCATAATAAGTCATTCCTTCCTTCATACGTTAACATTGAATTTAGTATAGCATAGTTCCAAATTACTGGCAAATAAAAGAAAAATCTTAATGAGAAAAAATAATCAATAAAATGAAATAAAGTGGTTGACAGCTAACGAACGTTAGCATATACTAACTATTGCAGGAGATAATGAAAACATTTATCATTATCAAAATCATTATCAAAACAGGCAGAGAAAATGCAAAAAATCATACATAAAGAAAACGAGGTGTTATTATGCCGCTTACAATGGCCGGTATCGGTGAAACAAACACAATCTCACGTATTGGTGGAAATGAAGAGACAAGACGTTTTCTGGCAAATCTTGGATTTGTTGCAGGAGCGGAAGTTGTTGTACTGTCGAAGATCGGAGGCAATGTGATCGTAAATGTCAAAGACTCCAGAGTGGCAGTAAATGAGGATATGGCGCGGCACATCATGGTTTAGTACCGGGGTGTCTGCTGTATTATAGATACTAACAATCTAAGGAAAGGAGAAACAGCAATGACTTTAGGTGATGCAAAAGTTGGAAGTACAGTTGTTGTAACGAAGATTAAAGGGGACAGCGCATACAAGCGCCGTATTATGGACATGGGCATTACAAAAGGAAGCGAGCTGTATATCAGAAAGGTAGCTCCACTTGGAGATCCTGTAGAGATTACAGTAAGAGGCTATGAGCTTTCAGTAAGAAAAGACGATGCTCAGTGTGTCCAGGTAAAATAAGACTTACCGAAGGAACTGACAGATACATATTGTCGCATTAGAATTTACACGTTCAAGGAGGTAAATAGGAATGGGAATCAAGATCGCACTTGCGGGAAACCCAAACTGTGGTAAAACCACAATGTTTAACGCCTTAACGGGTGCCAACCAGTATGTTGGTAACTGGCCAGGTGTTACAGTAGAGAAAAAAGAGGGAAAATTAAAAGGAAAGAGAAAGAACGATGACATCATCGTAACAGACCTTCCGGGTATCTATTCTCTTTCACCATATACACTGGAAGAAGTAGTCAGTCGTGATTATATCTTAAATGATGATCCGGATGTTATCATCGATCTTGTAGATGCAACGAATATCGAGCGTAACCTGTATCTTACTACACAGCTTATCGAGACAGGTGTGCCGGTAGTTATCGCACTGAACATGACAGATCTTTTGGAGAAGAGAGGAATCAAGATCGATACAAATAGGCTTTCAATGTTATTAGACTGCCCGATTGTTGAAACTTCTGCTCTGAAGCAGACAGGACTGGATACTCTGATTGAGACAGCAATCAAAGTAGCTAATAAAAAAGAAGTTGATCTTCCAAGAGAAATCTTCTCTAAAGAAATGGAAGCAGCAGTTGCAGACGTGAAGGGAGTTCTTCCGGATACAATCTCAGAAGACAAGAAGAGATGGTATGCTGTGAAATTCCTTGAGAACGACAGCAAGGTTGTAGAAAGTATGAACCTTTCCGCAGCAGCAAAGGCAGCAGTTGATAAAGACAGAAAAGAACTTGAGACAAAACACGACGATGATATGGAAAGTATCGTAACAGATGAACGTTACAAATTCATCCAGAAGATCGTTGAGACAACTGTCAAAAAAGGAAAAGACAAATTAACAACATCCGATAAGATTGACAGAATTGTTACAAACCGTATTCTTGGTATCCCGATCTTCATCGCAGTTATGTTTGTTGTTTACTACATTTCCGTAACAACAATCGGTACAATCGTAACAGACTGGACAAATGATACATTTGTAGTTGCTGTTCAGGATCTCGCTTCAAAAGGACTCGAAGCAGCCGGTGTAAGCAGCGTGATCGAAGGATTGGTAGTTGATGGTATCATCGGCGGTATCGGAGCGGTACTTGGATTCGTACCACAGATGGCAATCCTGTTCCTCTTCCTTTCTATCCTGGAAGACTGCGGATATATGGTACGTATCGCATTCGTTATGGACCGTGTATTCAGACACTTCGGACTGTCTGGTAAAAGTTTCATTCCACTTCTGATCTCATCAGGTTGTGGTATCCCTGGAATTATGGCTTCTAAGACCATTGAGCAGGACAATGACAGACGTCTGACAATCATGACAGCAACATTCATCCCATGCGGAGCTAAATTACCGGTTATCGCATTAATGGGTGGAGTTATGACAAGCTATGCAACAGGAAGCTACACGGCAGGTGGATTTATGGCACCTATCATGTACTTCGTAGGTATCGTAGCAGTATTAGTAGCAGCAATCATCCTGAAGAAGACAAAACCATTCTCAGGAAAACCGGCACCATTCGTTATGGAGCTTCCACAGTATCATATTCCACAGGCTAAGACAGTTCTTCTCCATGTATGGGAAAGACTGAAAGGATTCATCATCAAAGCCGGAACAATCCTGTTCCTTGCTTGTGTAGTAATGTGGTTCCTTGGTGGATTCGGATTCACAAATGGCGGATTCGGACTTGTAGACGACAGTGCAGACAGCTTACTTGCAGCAATCGGTGGATTTATCGCACCAATCTTTGCACCACTTGGATTTGGAGAGTGGCAGCCAGTAGCAGCTTCTCTTTCTGGATTCACAGCAAAAGAAGCAATCGTTTCAACAATGGGTGTACTTGCAAACGTAGCAGAGAGTCAGTCAGAAGATACTGTAACAGTAGCTCAGGCTATTCAGGCATGGTTCCCAAGTGCAGTAGCAGCGTTCTCATTCCTGCTATTCAACCTGTTAGATTCACCTTGTCTGGCAGCGATTGCAACAATGGCACAGCAGATGCAGTCCAGAAAATGGTTCTGGTTTGCAATCCTGTTCCAGAATGTATTCGCTTATCTCGTAACACTTTGTGTATACCAGATCGGTACATTGGTAACTGGCGGCGGATTTGGAGTTGGTACAGCAGTGGCATTTGTGGTAGTAGCAGTCATGCTGTTCCTGTTATTCAGACCTGATCCGTATAAAGATCAGAAAGTTTATTCCAAACGTTCTGTAAATGCATAAGTAGAGCGGACCGGACGTAACTCATTTACGTCCGGATTTCCCTTTGAAGGAGGCAGTTTTCATGGTAGCCATTTTAGCAGATATCATTATTTTAGCATTAATATTAGGGTATTGCGCATACCTGGTATACGGAATTGTGAAGAGATTTAAAAATGGAGTCATCCAGGGATGCGGCGGCAGCTGTGCCGGATGCAGTGGATGCGGTGGTGGATGCTACAGTTCAGATCCTGATGAAGTGAAAAAAATGATCGAAAATATGTATGGTAAATAAAGGAGTTGGCAGTCATGGGCAATTCGACAGGCTCTATGTTCTACCTGTTCGTGATCGTGATTGTCCTTTACATTGTCGGTGCTTCTATCTATCAGGCATTTCTCTGGTTCAGGAAATGGCAGGAGAAAAAAAGAGACGAAAAGTTCAGCATGGATAATGAGGAGAACAAAGAATAGAGGGATAGAGATATGGCAGATATTATAGTTGTATTAATCGTGATCGTTCTTCTTGGATTTGCACTGAGAGGAGCAATCAGGCATTTTAAAGGTGACAGTCCCTGCTGTGGCGGCGGAACCGGTATCATCAAAACTGACGATAAAGAACTGAAGAATCCGGTGATCGGAAAGAAGATAGTTCATATCGAAGGTATGACCTGTGAGCACTGCGTACAGTCAGTAAAGAAAGCGTTAAATGAGATAAAAGGTGTTTCGGCAAGAGTGGACTTACAGAAGAAAGAAGCAGTGGTGTCTTATGACCGTGAGATTGCAAATGATGTTTTGAAAAAAACAGTTGAAAAAGCAGGATTTCAGGTTGCTTCTATTACAGAGTAGATACGATAGGAGGATGACAGGTGGATAAGGCAAAAGAAGCGATTGTACAGAAACTAAAAGCCAGTGGATGCAGGATCACCAAGCAGAGACTGATGCTTCTGGATATTATACTGGAAGAAAACTGTTCCTGTTGCAAAGAAATCTATTACCGCGCATCTCGGATCGATCCAAGCATCGGAACAGCAACCGTATACCGGATGATCAACAAGCTGGAGGAAATCGGAGCGATCAATCGAAGAAATATGTATAAAGTAGCATGTGATCCGGATTGTGACCTGCAGAATGCATGTACGGTTGAACTGGACGATGATACGATCAAGCATCTGTCTGCAAAGAACTGGAATGCTGTGATACAGGCAGGACTGAAAGCATGTGGTTATGTAGAAGATCAGAAAGTACGGAACATAACAGTGCAGTCATAAATATGCAGTTGATAAAATTTATCAATAGCCTGAAAATATTTGAAAAGGACATTCCTTGGTGTTATAATTTGCAGAAACAAAAACGACTGCCGGACACAAATGAAGGGATGTCCTTTTTGTTATAATGTTTGTAGTGATGAATTAATAAATATACAATGGAGGGAATACATATGTTAAATTTAAAAGACATTAATTGGAAAAAACCAGGACTTTTTGCGGCAGGAGTAGCTTTCGGAACAGCGGGAATCAAGATCCTGACAAGTGATGATGCAAAGAAATTATATACAAACTGTACAGCAGCCGTATTAAGAGCAAAATCTTGTGTGATGAAGACTGCAACAAGCGTTCAGGAGAATGCAGGAGATATTTTAGCAGAAGCAAAGCAGATCAATGAAGACAGAGCAGCAGAGGCAGAAGCAGAAGTTGTAGATGATTTTTGCGAGACAGAAGAGACAGCAGAAGATACTGCTGAAGCAACAGAAGAATAAAAATCCGGCACTGAAGATAAAGAAAAGTTGCCGAAAATACATAGATACAGGCACCTGCGGAACATCTGCAGGTGCTTTTGTAAGACTAGCAAGAGGTGACAAGAGTGAAATTTAAGATTAAGCATGAGATAAGAGGAAGAATCCGTATCCACATGGAGCAGAAACGCATGACTCATGAACAGGCGGACATTCTTCTCTTTTATTTGCAGAATATAGACGGCGTATTCCGCGCAGATGTCTATGACAGAACGGCGGACGCAACGATTCATTATAAGGGAAACAGAGAAACAATCATCGAAGGACTCCGCAGATTCCGTTATGAGGAAGTAGAAGTGCCGAATGGCCTGTTAGAGACATCCGGAAGAGCAATGAATGCAGAGTATCAGGAGAAACTGGTGGATAAGATTCTGTTCCATTATGGAAGAAAATTCTTACTGCCATATCCGATCTCGGCAGCATATACAACGATCATGTCGGCAAAATATATCTGGAAAGGCATCAAGACCCTGATGGAAAGAAGGATTGAAGTTCCGGTACTGGATGCAACAGCAATCGGAGTATCAATCTTCAGAAGTGATTTCAGTACGGCAAGTTCGATCATGTTCTTGCTTGGAATCGGTGAACTCTTAGAAGAGTGGACACATAAAAAGTCTGTAGATGACCTGGCAAGAACCATGTCATTAAATGTAGGAAAAGTATGGTTAAAGACCGGAGATCAGACGGTTCTGGTTTCTTCTAATCAGATCAAATCCGGAGACCAGGTTGTCGTACATATGGGAAATGTCATCCCGTTTGACGGAGAGGTTGTGGATGGAGAAGCTATGATCAATCAGGCTTCACTGACAGGAGAATCTGTTCCGGTAAGAAGAACTACAGGAAATTATGTTTATGCCGGAACTGTTGTAGAAGAAGGAGAAGTGACAGTCGATGTTAAAGCAGTCGGCGGTTCCAGCCGTTATGAGAAGATTGCAGCAATGATCGAAGAATCCGAGAAATTAAAATCCGGACTGGAAAGCAGGGCAGAGCATCTTGCAGATAAACTAGTTCCGTATTCGCTTGGCGGTACGGCCCTTACTTATCTGCTTACAAGAAATGCAACAAAGGCACTGTCGATTCTGATGGTAGACTTTTCATGTGCATTAAAGCTCGCTATGCCAATCTCCGTACTTTCTGCAATCCGTGAAGCAGGTATGTACAAGATTACTGTAAAAGGTGGAAAATATCTGGAAGCGGTTGCCGAAGCAGATACGATCGTATTTGACAAGACCGGTACACTGACAAAGGCAAAACCGACGGTAGCAGAAGTGGTATCATTTAACGGAATGAGTGAGGATGAACTGCTCCGTATTGCTGCATGCCTGGAGGAACATTTCCCTCACTCAATGGCAAAAGCAGTGGTAAGCGCGGCAAAGACAAAACATTTGGATCACGAAGAAATGCATTCAAAAGTTGAGTATATTGTTGCTCACGGCATCTCAACACAGATTGAAGGAAAGAAAGCCGTAATCGGAAGTTATCACTTTGTATTTGAAGATGAAAAAGTAGTAATACCGGAAGGCATGGAAGAAAAATTTGAGAATCTGCCCGAAGAATATTCACATCTTTATATGGCAATTGAAGGAAAACTTGCAGCCGTGATCTGTATCGAAGATCCACTGCGTGAAGAAGCAGTAGAAGTGATTTGTGAACTGCGAAAGGCCGGACTTAGCAAAATTGTCATGATGACAGGTGACAGTGAACGTACAGCAAAGGCTATTGCAAAGCGTGTTGGTGTAGATGAATATTATGCGGAGGTATTACCGGAAGATAAGGCAGAATTCTGTGAAAGAGAAAAAGCAGCCGGACGTAAAGTTATCATGATTGGTGACGGTATCAACGATTCACCGGCACTTTCCGCAGCCAATGTAGGAATCGCAATCAGTGATGGAGCAGAGATTGCAAGAGAAATTGCTGATATTACAGTTGGCGCAGACAATTTAAAAGAACTGGTTACATTAAAGAAGATCAGTAACGGTCTGATCAAGAGAATCAGCCACAATTATCATTCAATTGTAGGATTCAATGCAGGACTGATCGCACTTGGTGTAGCAGGTATCATCATGCCGACAACATCCGCATTACTTCATAATACATCCACTCTGATCATTGGACTTAGAAGTATGCAGAATCTGCTCGATGAGTAAAGATACAATATGAAAAAATATCTAAAAAATAATGGATAAAGAAATGAACAGGGATGACAAAAGTCGTCCCTGTTCATTTTAATACGTGCGCCTTGCGGCGCACGTTTCTAACGGGTGAAAGTCCCTAATCCGCTCTAGTAGTGGGAATAATTATTGACCTCCTACCCGATCAAAGTATGCAAGAGAAGTTGCCGGTGGCAAGTTCTCTGTACGAAGGAAGAATAACTGTTGACTTTTGCGAAGCGCAAGTGTAGATTAAAAGATAGTCAATTTTGGAAGAACAAGACAGAAAAGAGGAAAAATATAAATGAAGAAAACAGGAAAACAAAATATCAGATGGAATACCATGAAAATTCTGGCAGTAGGTTTTCTAAGTGTAATTTTTCTTGGAGCGGTGCTTTTATGGTTGCCGGTATCTAACGAAAAATCAATCAGTTTTCTGGATGCGCTTTTTACATCAACATCATCGGTATGTGTGACCGGATTGGTTACAATTGTTCCCAAATACCAATTTACAATTACAGGAAAAGTAATTTTGCTGATTTTAATTCAGATTGGAGGATTGGGCGTGATTGCATGTATTACCGCATTTTTTATGCTTCTGAAAAGAAAGATTACGGTAAAAGAGAGAGTTGTTATTCAAGAAGCTTATAATATGAATTCTCTCGGTGGTCTGGTAGGTCTGGTACGTAAAATTTTGATTGGGACAGTAGTAGTAGAAGGAATTGGGGCCGTTTTTTACGCCATACAATTTATTCGGGACTATGGGGTTGCAAAAGGAATCTGGTATGGAATTTTTCATTCAATTTCTGCATTTTGCAACGCAGGAATTGACATCCTTGGAGATGACAGTCTGGCAAGATACGCAACAGATCCTTTGATTAATATTATAACAATGCTGTTGATTATCCTTGGCGGAATTGGTTTTACCGTGTGGTATGACGTGATTGATAACGGAAAGAAGATTTGGCATCGGGAAATTCCCGGAAAATGCTGGTTTACCAGACTTAAGTTACATTCAAAAATAGCGATCATTACAACGGGATTCTTATTGATAGCAGGGACAGTTTTGAACTTTGCACTGGAGTATCATAATCCGGCAACGATAGGGCATCTTAATACCGGACAGAAATTGATGGTTTCCGCATTTCAGGCTGTGACAACAAGAACGGCTGGGTTTAGTACATTTCAGCAATCTGGGATGTACGAAGAAACTGGTTTTTTAAATATTATTTTGATGTTTATAGGCGGTTCTCCGGGAGGAACTGCAGGTGGTCTGAAGACGACGACATTTGCACTTTTATTTCTCGCATTTCATACAATGCTTCGGGGAGGGCATGATATTGAATGTTTCCGGAGAAAAGTGGATGAAAAAAACTTCCATGTAGCATTTGTTACAATTATGTTGGCATTAGCTATATACATAACAGGAACAACATTTGTTGCTGTCATTGAACCAGATACAATTTCATTTCAGAGAATCATGTATGAGACCGCATCTGCAATGGCGACAGTTGGACTCTCGCAGGATCTGACAACACACTTGCGGACGGGAAGCAAGATTGTGCTGATGATAATGATGTATATAGGACGTGTCGGGCCTATGACCATTGCATTATTATTTGCAGGAAAGGTGAACTTAAAAGAAAAGATGCGGACACTTCCAACGGAAAAGATTATGATTGGGTAACAAGGAGGAAAAGATTATGAAGAAACAATTTGCAGTATTTGGTTTGGGAAGTTTTGGAGAAAGCATTGCATTAGAATTACAAAAACTTGGATGTGAGGTAGTTGCTGTAGATAAAGATATGGAGCGGGTAAATGGAATTGCTGATTCTGTATCATATGCGATGCAGGCAGATATTGGAGATCCAGAATTTATCAGATCTCTTGGAACAAGAAATCTGGACGCTGTTGTGATTGCTGAAGCAGAAAGTCTGGAAGCAAGTATTATGGCAGCACTTGAGTGTAAGGAAATTGGAGTACCGAACGTAATCGCAAAAGCAAAAAATAACCGTCATGCAACTGTATTAAAGAAAATCGGTGTGGATACCATCATTTTTCCGGAGAAAGAAATGGGAGTCCGTCTGGCAAAGAATCTTATGTCAGCCAGTTTTACAGATTGGATTGCACTATCTCCGGCCTATAGTATAGTGGAAACTCCAATGCCGGCTAAATGGAGTGGAAAAACTTTGAAAGAACTGGATGTGCGCCGGAACTATGAAGTGAATGTCGTAGGAATTAAAAGTGGGGCGCATGTAGAAGTCAACCCGGATCCTTTAGAAGTATTGCGAAAAGATATGGTTTTGATTTTGGTTGGATCTAATACAGCGTTAGAAGCATTATAAGGAAGAGTTGTATTTGGAATATTATACATATGAGACGGTTTTGCTAAAAATATTTACAATCTAAGAAGTTTAATGAGGATTTATGTCATTAAGCTTCTTTTTTTATACATAATTCTTGACAGCAAGGGAAGAATGATATAGTATTCAAATATAGATTGTTAGATATAACTAACGCTTGTTAGGAGGTACTAAGGTGATGGACAGATATCTGATTGAAAAATGTCTGGTGGAACATTGTTCGGCAACACTGGCATCTATGAAATCAGCAAATTTATTTAATATGACATTTGCAGATGATACAGACGTGGAAGATCAGATTGAGTTCTGGAATCAGTGCATGAAAGAAAAAGGAATCCGTCTCTATATATTACAGAGACAGGATAAACGTGTACTGGTCTATGTCTATCGGAAGAAACAGCTCGAGGTCAGTCTGAACCGGCCGGGAGTAGCAAAGTTCCTGAAGAAATACGGCTATGAAAGCACAGAGATCAAATATGCATTGAGCCGGTTAAAGTCAAGAATAGGGGAAAATAATGAATTTCCACATGAAATCGGAATTTTTCTGGATTATCCGCTTGGTGACGTGATCGGATTCATTGTGAATCAGGGACGCAATTTCAAATGCGCAGGATGCTGGAAGGTATATTGTGATGAGTGTGCATGCCGGAAAACATTTGCAAAATATAAAAAATGCAGAGATGTCTATGTACGTCTCTGGCAGCAGGGAAGAAGTGTTTTGCAGCTTACGGTAGCTGCCTGACATATAAATTTATCAATGAAAGAGGTAGAAACAATGAGTAAAATTGCAGTAGTATATTGGAGCGGAACAGGTAACACAGAGGCAATGGCCAACGAAGTAGCAGAAGGAGCAAAGGCGGCAGGAGCAGAAGTTGATGTATTAACGGCTTCAGAATTTGGCGCAGACAAGATGGACGCTTACGATGCAGTGGCATTTGGCTGCCCGGCTATGGGAGCAGAAGAACTGGAAGACAGCGAATTCGAGCCAATGTTCTCTGACTGTGAAGGAAAACTTGGAGGCAAGAAGATCGCACTCTTCGGATCTTATGGATGGGGAGACGGAGAATGGATGAGAACATGGGAAGAGACATGCAAGGCTGATGGAGCTGTTCTTGCATGTGATAGTGTACTTGCAAATGAAGCACCGGATGATGATGCAGTTGCAGCTTGCCAGGCACTTGGAAAGGCACTTTGCTAGCCGCGTTTTGATTCACCTAAAAAGATATGATATGCTGACGATAGTTAGAATAATCTAACTATCGTGTGAATAAATCATGGCATACTCCTTCTGTCTCATCCCTGAGCAAGAGAGGCAGAAGTAGTTCCATGGGAAAGGATCTTGACATGGAGAATTTTTTAGCAATTGAGAAGGTTATTGGAAGAGAGATTATTGATTCGAGAGGTAATCCGACGGTAGAGGCAGAAGTATATCTTCTGGATGGAACTGTAGGAAGAGGTGTAGCACCAAGCGGCGCATCTACAGGAGAATTCGAAGCACTGGAACTTCGTGACGGAGACAAATCACGTTTCGGCGGAAAAGGTGTAACCAAAGCCGTAGAGAATATTAATACAGTGATTAACGATGCACTGAAAGGTGTAGATGCATCAGACATTTATGTAGTAGATACAGCAATGATCGCAGCAGACGGAACAAAAGATAAATCGAACTTAGGAGCAAATGCAATCCTTGCGGTATCGATCGCAAGTGCACGTGCAGCAGCAAATGCACTGGAGATCCCGCTTTACCGTTTCCTCGGAGGCGTAAATGGTAACAGACTTCCGGTACCTATGATGAATATATTAAACGGAGGCGCACATGCGGCCAACACAGTTGACGTACAGGAATTCATGATCATGCCTGTAGGAGCACCAAGCTTCAAAGAAGCACTCCGCTGGTGTGCAGAAGTATTCCATGCACTGGCAGCATTATTAAAATCAAAAGGACTTGCAACTTCCGTAGGTGATGAAGGTGGATTTGCACCGGACCTTGCATCTGATGAAGAAGCAATCCAGTACATCTTAGATGCAGTAAAAGATGCTGGATATGAGCCTGGAAAAGACTTCATGATTGCTATGGATGCAGCATCTTCTGAATGGAAAGGTGAGAAGAAGGGCGAATATGTACTTCCAAAAGCAGGTACAAAATTTACTTCCGAAGAACTTATCGAGCACTGGAAGAAACTGGTAGACAAGTATCCGATCATCTCTATCGAAGATGCATTAGACGAAGAAGACTGGGAAGGATGGCAGAAACTGACAGCTGAACTTGGAGATAAGGTACAATTAGTCGGAGACGATCTGTTCGTAACGAATACAGAGAGACTTTCCAAAGGTATCGAACTTGGATGCGGTAACTCAATCCTTATCAAGTTAAACCAGATCGGATCAGTATCAGAGACACTGGAAGCAATCAAGATGGCTCATAAAGCCGGCTACACAGCTATCTCATCTCAACGTTCCGGAGAGACAGAAGATACAACAATTGCAGATCTTGCAGTAGCACTTAATACCTGCCAGATCAAGACAGGAGCACCTTCCAGATCAGAACGAGTTGCAAAATACAACCAGTTGCTGAGAATTGAAGAAGAACTTGGAACAAGTGCTGTATATCCTGGAAAAGCAGCATTTAATGTGAAGAAATAATAAGAGTTTAAAAAATATTTAAAACTTCATATCCGTTTATTTAATCCCCTTCTGTAGGATAGAGACTGAAAAAAGTCAAGTCGTACAGGAGGGGATTGTATTATGGAAAAAAAGATATATGGTCTGTCCATGCAGGAAGTAGAAGAAAAAAGGAAAAAAGGCGAAGGAGAGCAAGAACCGGAAAGCATTACAAAAAGCAAGAAACAGATCATCCGGGAAAATGTGCTGACATTATTCAATCTGTTGAATTTCATCATTGCAGGATTGTTATTCGCAGTGGGAGCGTATACCAACATGATCTTCATCGCGATCATTATACTGAATATCGTGATTGGGATCGCACAGGAATGCAAAGCCAAGAAACTGGTAGATGAATTATCTATTCTGAACCGGCCAGCTATAAAAGTAAGAAGAGAAGGCGAAGATCAGGAGATTGAATTAAAAGATATCGTAAAAGGAGATATCGTGATCCTGGAAAGCGGAAGCCAGATCTGCAATGACAGTATTGTTACAAGCGGCAGTCTGGAGGTCAATGAATCCCTTCTGACAGGAGAAAGTGATCCTGTGATAAAGGAAGTGGGAAGTACGTTATATTCAGGAAGTTCCGTGATTTCCGGTAAGGCCTGTGCGGAAGTCATCCATGTAGGAAATGATAACTATGCAACTAGTCTTGTAAACGAAGTAAAAAAAGAAAAGCAGGTACAGTCAGAGCTATTAGGCTCTATGAGAAAGGTTACAAGATTTACAAGTAGCTTGATTATTCCACTTGGAATCCTCTTATTCTTAGAAGCGTTTGTATTGCGGAAAGCACCGGTAAATGAATCGGTTGTCGCTTCAGCGGCGGCACTTCTCGGAATGCTTCCAAAAGGACTGGTGTTACTGATCTCTGTATCACTGGCAACCGGTGTGATCCGTCTGGCGAAGATGAAAATCCTGGTTCAGAATATCTATTCACTGGAAACACTGGCGCATGTAGATGTGCTGTGTCTGGATAAGACCGGAACCATTACAGATGGAAAACTGAAAGTAAAATATGTGATCCCGATGGACCGAGATGAAGAAATTAATCTGACGGAAGATGAAGAAAAACAGTTGGTACGGGCTTATCTGGATGCAAGTGATGATAATAATGCAACATTCCAGGCACTGAAAAAAGCATTTGCGGAGAAGAAGTCTGAAGAGAAAAATGTGGAAGAAAAAAATATCAGATATAAAGAAAAATATAATGACAGGACAGATAAAACGTACTTTATAAAGAATAAAATATCCTTTTCATCAAAACGAAAATGGGGAAGTATCAGTTTTATTGGAAAGGGAACCGTTTTTGTCGGTGCACCGGAGCGGATTCTTGGAACACTTCCGGAAAGTCTGGAAAATGAACTGGAGCATGGAAGAAGACTGGTAGCGATCGGATATTATGACGGAGAATGGAAAGATGAGGAACATTTACCGGCACAGATCCAGCCATTATACGGTGTCGTGCTTGAGGATCAGATCCGTCGCAATGCAAAAGAGACACTGGAATTTTTCCACAGACAGGGAGTAGATGTCAAAGTCATTTCCGGCGATCATGTCAAGACAGTTGCTATGATAGCAAAACGTGCAGGGCTGAGAGGATGGGCAGATGCAATTGATATGTCATCCGTCGGTGAGGAGCCGGATTATGATGCAATCTGCCGGGAGTATACCGTATTTGCAAGAGTGACACCTAAGCAGAAGCAGGAACTGGTAAAGGCATTCCAGAGACAGGGGCACAAGGTGGCAATGACCGGAGACGGAGTGAATGATCTTCTCGCACTCAGAGAAGCAGATTGTTCGATCGCAATTGCAGACGGAAGTGATGCAAGCAGACAGATCGCGCAGGTTGTCCTTATGGATTCTGACTTTACACACCTTCCGCAGGTAGTAATGGAAGGAAGAAAGGTCATCCATAATGTAACAAGAACAGCAGGAGTATTCTTTATAAAAACGATTTATTCGGTACTGGTATCCATCTTCTGTGTCCTTACGAATACGCCATTTCCATTCATTCCGATACAGATTACATTGATCGATGCGTGTATAGAAGCTTATCCGTCCTTCCTGACAATTCTGGAATCAGATACGAGACGGATCAAAGGAAGATTCCTTTCCACTGCGATCTGGAATGCGGCACCATTCGGAATTGTGGCCGCGGTGATGATAGGTGTTACAACGCTCTTTCTTCCGATGGCATCCGGCGAGAAACAGACAATCATGTACCTGACACTGATTATTATTTCCATGACAGCAGTGATCCGCAGTTGTATTCCGTTTAATGTATTGCGTGGATTTATCTGTGTTACAATGATATGTGGAACATTTGGAGCACTTGTGATCCTGCCGGGATTATTTGAGATCAGTGCGATGTCGGTTGCAATGTGGGGACATTTCCTGATCGGAAGTCTTACATCGGTTGCCGGACTGCTGATCATATTAAATTTAAGAGGACAGCAGGAAGAATACAAAGCACATATGCGTAAGAAAAAAATAAAAAGAGAAGCGTAAAGTAAAATCTGCAGACCGGCAATGCATAGAAGATAAGAATATGCTATGATGAAGAAAAGAGATAAGAACAACAAGAAGGTGAGAAGCTATGCCGTTAAAAAAGAAATTATTTCGTTCCAATATGCTGTTTTTATTCCTGTCGATGGTTACGCTGCTTCTAATCGGAACAGCTGTGATAGGAGCATGTGAAGACAGATTTGAAAGAACATTTGAAGAGATCGGATATGAAAAGATGGACAGGGATGTATGGGATATCTCGAAGGATATCGGGAAAGAAGCCATCCGGGAGTCTTTTTCATTTCTGGTACTGATCGTGCTGGTTGTAGGCATTATAGCGATTCTGGCATTGCTTCTCCTGGCATCCATATTTACAAAAAGAATGAACCGTCTTGTCATGGAGCCGTTAGACTGCCTGGTTGAAGGTGCAAAAAGGATCCAGGACGGCAATCTGGAAGAAGAGATCGTATATGAAGGACAGGAAGAGTTCGAACGGGTCTGCCGTGCGTTCAATGAGATGCAGAGGACAATTCTGGAAGATCAGAAGATACGGGAACGGAATGAAAAGGCAAGGACAGATATGGTAACAGGAATCTCTCACGATCTAAGAACTCCGCTTACGTCAATCCGGGGCTATATCAAAGGGGTTCTGGATGGTGTGGCAAATACGGAAGACAAACGGACAATGTATCTGGAGACGGCCTATGAATCTACGGAAGATATGAATATCTTGCTACAGAAATTGTTCGATTTCTCCAGAATGGAAAGCGGGCAGATGCCAGTTCATATGATACAGATCGATCTTGCAGAATATGTACAGGGATTCACAGCACAAAAAGAAAAGACCCTGGATCCGTCCGAAGTCCAGCTTGTAATGGAACAGGAAGAAGAGATCCTTCCGGATGTCAATGTGGATATAGAGCAGATCCAACGTATACTGGAGAACCTTCTGGAGAACAGCAGGAAATATGTAGAAAGAAAACCGGTGGAGATCTGGCTGCGTGTCAGAAAGGATGAAAGTCATGTAATCCTGGAATGGAAAGATAACGGAGACGGCGTGCCGGAAGAAAAGATCGGCAGGATATTTGACAGGTTTTACAGATGCGATGAGGCCAGAACAAAGAAGGGAAGCGGTGTCGGACTTTATGTGGTAAAATACATTATGGAAGAGCATGGAGGAAGTGTGGAAGCTGTGAATGACGGCGGGCTGAAATTGATACTGCGCTTTCCAAGAGCTGATAAAAATATGTGAGGAGTGAATGTAGGATGTCCAGAATACTGATCGTAGAAGATGACAGGAAGATTGCACAGTTAGAAAGTGATTATCTGGAGAGTAACGGATATGAGACAAAAATCATTGAAGACGGGAAAAAGGCACTTTCCGAATTGAAAACGAATCATTATGACCTGATACTTCTGGATCTGATGCTTCCGGGATGCAGCGGATATGATATCTGCAGGAAGATCAGGGATGAGATAGACATTCCGATCCTTATGGTGACGGCACGGACAGAAGGCGTTGATGTGATCAGGGGACTGGGACTTGGTGCGGATGATTATATCACGAAGCCATTTGATCCGTCACAGCTTGTCGCAAGAGTACGTTCACATCTGAAGCGTTATGAAAGGCTGACGACCAGGCATAAAGAAAGAGAAGAGAAAGAAAATGCACAGGAGCAGATCAAAGTAGAAGATGTCGTGATTGAGCCGCAGACATGGAGAGTATGGAAAGCAGGAGAAGAAGTGAAGCTTCCTCACAGGGAATTTGAACTTCTCGTATTTCTGGCAAAGAATCCGAACATTGTATTTTCAAAGGAAGCATTATTTGAAAAGATATGGGGATTCGATTATGTGTCGGATGCGGCAACCGTATCGGTGCATATCAACCGGTTAAGAGAAAAACTGGAAGACGATCCGAGAGATCCGAAGATCATAGAGACAGTATGGGGAGCAGGATACCGCCTGAATAGATAGTATCGGCAATATGCCGAAAAACAGGAGGTAAGGCCTGTTACAGAGAGAACAGAATTGTAAAATGTTACGAAATAAGAAAAGCACGCAGTGGGATATTGCGTGCTTTTTGAGTGCGTGATATTATTATAGTATAGTATGCAAGATAAGAAATCAGAGATTTACACAGTGAATCAGTAGTTATAAGGAGAGCGTATATGTCAGTAACAATACAACAGATCGCCGAAAAAGCAGGTGTATCAAGAGGAACCGTAGACCGGGCACTTAATAACCGCGGCCGGATCAACCCGGAAGTGGCAGAAATGGTGAAAAGAACCGCCGAAGAGATGGGATATGTGCACAAAGCAAGAAAGAGACAGAAAAGTGCCGGAGGAAAGAAAAAGATCGGGATCGTAACACAGCTTTCGGGATCTTCCTTCATGCTGGAAGTCAAAAGAGGAATACAGACCGGAAAAAAAGAACTGGAAGAACTTGGCGTAGAAGTGATCGTAAAAGAGAATACTTCCGTTCGTGAAGAGGACCAGTTGCGTGCAATTGACGAACTGGTGAAAGAAGGAATCCAGGGACTGGCACTGATGCCGGTAGATACCGAAGGCGTCAGGGAGAAATTAAACTGGCTGGTGAATGAAAAGAAGATTCCGGTCGTGACATTCAACTCGGATATCGTAGGAACAAAGAGATGCTGTTTTGTCGGAATGGATAATAAGTTAAGCGGGCAGACAGCAGCAGGGTTATTCGGGATGATGACCAGAGGCGTCGGAAAGATCCTTGTCATTACCGGATATTTCAGCAGTATGCTGAATAACTCTCGTGTAGACGGATTCGTAGAAGAGATAAAGAATATTTCACCAAAGCTTGAGATTGCCGGCGTGCAGGGAAGCTTTAACAATGCAGATGAAGTGGAACACATTATAGAGAATGCCATGATGAGTATATCCGGGATTAACGGAATCTTTGTGGTATCCGGCGGACAGGAAGGCATCGTCGAGGCATTCCGCAAACTTGGTGTAGAGCAGCGGCCATATGTTGTGATCTATGACCAGACTGCAAAGAATGAAACACTGTTAAAAGAAGGAACCGCAGATTTCCTGATCGATCAGAATGGGTTCGAACAGGGATACCGGCCGCCGAGGATCCTTGCAGATATCTTGTTGAACGGAACCTATCCGGACACAGAATATCTGTATACAGGAATCGATATTAAGACAAAATACAACCTGTAAGATAATCCGGGGTACACAGCCCTGATACCAGAGATGCAAGAGAAGGTGCCAGTGGCAGGTTTTGCAGATAAAGGGATGATTAGAATGATAATAAGACAGAGAAGAGGAAAACAGATATCAGCTTTATTACTCATGACGGTAATTCTGTGCTGCGGCTGCAGTAATCACAGTTCCTGGCAGAAGGCAAAAGACCGGTATGTGGTAGGAGTTGTAACCAAATCCAATACCAGTGAGTACTGGATGTCGGTGAATTCCGGCATGGAAGCGGCAGCTGCAAAATATGACATGGATGTGATCACGCTTGCTCCGGATTCGGAACTGGACCGGGAAGTTCAGGAAAAGCAGGTGGAAAAGCTGATCGATCAGAATGTGGATGCGCTGGCAGTTGCACCGATTGACTCTTATCATGTTCCGGACTATCTGGATGAAATAGAGAAAAAGAAGATTACGGCAGTATGTTTTGACAATGGAATGGTGGGCGGAGAACTTCCATATATCGGAATCGACAATCATAAGACAGGATATCAGCTGGCACAGGAACTGGCAGAACAGTTAGACCACAAAGGCCAGGTAGGAATTGTGGCAGGTGATTTAAAACAGAAAGGCCACAGAGAACGTGTGGAAGGATTTGAAGAATATATGAAGTCCGAACCGGAGATGACGGTGAAGTTCGTAGAAAGCGGCTATGCCAATCTGCAGATGTCGGAACAGAAAGTACGGGATCTTATGGGACAATATCCGCAAATCAGGGGAATTATGGCGACCAGTGCTGTCACTGCGATGGGACTTGTTGATGAATTGAAAGATACTGATATCAAAATTGTGGCAGTGGATGAACAGGAAGATTCCCTTAAGGCAGTAGAAAATGGGCAGATCTTGGCGCTTGCGGCACAGTCGGGATATGAGATTGGTTATGAAACGATTCACTATATCCAGAATCTGCGGAACGGAAAGCATCTGAAAAAGAAGTATTATCTGAATGCAGAGATACTGACACAGGACAATGTAAAGGAGTACAGAAAAAAAGATGAAAGTCAGAAGTATAAGAAGTAAGGTCCTGATCGCAATCACCGGGATCACACTGCTTACGGCAGCAGCCATGGCTTTCGTATTTTATGGAAGGTCATCCCGGATGATTGAGGAAAATTACATAACAGTGCTCAGTCAGAGAACCAGGCTGCTTACGGATACCGTAGATGATATGTTAAAAAATGTATGCAATATCGATATCAAAGCATCCTGTGACAAAGAGATCAAAGAGGAACTGGAACAATATCTGAATGACAAAGATGAGAAACGGCTGAACAATATCTCAACAAGATTACGTACATTTTCCAAGATGGATCAGGCAATCTCCAGTATGTATCTGGTGATCCCAGGCGAGAGTCAGTTTGTTACAACGCTGGATTATCTGGTGTACAGAAGTGGACTTAAGGAGGATAACCTTCGTCAATTTGAAACACTATGTGGAAAAAATGGCGGACCGGCGATCATGGATGATCTGGTGCACAGCAAAGATAAATTATTACAGTTTACGGAAAAGGTAACCGGAGAAGATGGACAGGTGATCGGTTATCTGTGTGCGAATATCGAAGAACAGAACTTAAGATATGATTATCTGGAAGATCCGTCGAATCAGGAACTGGGACAGATCGAACTGATCGAAGACGGCAGGATCATTGCAGCCAGAGAGCAGTCCCGGATGGGCAATAAATTTCCGGTAAAGAAGTATAAAAATTTTATCAGTCATTCTGAAGTTACCGGGGCAGATAAAGAAAATATATACATTTACTGTGAAGGAAGCTTTTCCGGCTGCGGAATTTTTGCCAGTGTAAAGAGAAGTGCCGTATTAGGTGACCTGGCGCAGATGCGGAAATATGTATTCGGTGTGGCGGCCGTGTTCGGGCTGATCGCAATGCTGGCGGCGATATACATTTCAAGGATTGTCTATAAACCGGTGAGAAAGCTGATGACTGCAATGCAGTCAATTGCGGATGGCGAGATGGACACCAGGGCAGAGGTCGTATCCAAAGACGAGATTGGTCTTGCTGCGGAAGAATTTAACCGGATGTTAGACCGGATCGAAGAACTGATCGGACAGCTTATTCAGGAAGAAAAGAAGAAAAAGGATGCGGAACTGGAGGCACTGCAGTATCAGATCACACCGCATTTTATGTATAATACACTGAATTCGATCAAGTGTTATGCAATGATCCACAATGAGAAAGAGATTGCAACGGTCATCGGGGATTTTGTAGAGTTATTGCAGACATGTATACGGAAAAAGGGCACATTTCTGACTGTTGCAGAGGAAATACAGGTGTTGAAGAATTATATTCATCTGCAGGAATTCCGCAATGGAGAAGAATATCAGGCAGCTTACGCGATAGAGCGCGAAGCAGAGCAATGTCTGATACCAAGACTGATCTTACAGCCCCTTGTAGAAAATGCGTTGATTCATGGACTGGATCTGAAAAATAACAGAAAACATTTAACGATAGAAGCGTATACTTCCGGCTCCAGACTTTATATGAAGGTCAGGGATAACGGAAGAGGAATGACACAGGAACAGATTGAAGAATTATTGAAAAAGAAGGGAAAGAAGACGAAGGGACTTACGGCAGTCGGAATACCGAATATTCAGGAAAGACTGCAATTATATTATGGAACACAGGCAAAGCTTTCGCTGAAAAGCAGCGGAGAAGGTACAGAGGCAACGATCTATCTGCCTGTGAACAGAAGTGAGGATGAAGAATCATGAGAAAAGCATTACTGGCGGACGATGACTTTCTTGTGCGGAGTTATCTGAAGATGTTGTCGTCATGGGAAAAGGCAGGATTTGAGATTACGGCGGATGTAAGAGATGGGGAAGAAGCACTGGAGGTGTTGGACCGGGAAAAGATAGATCTGGTTGTTACTGATATTGCAATGCCGCTGATGGACGGGATCGAACTGATCCGGGAAATCCGGAGAAAATATCCGGACATCTATGTGATCGTACTTAGCTGTCATGATGAATTCGAATATGTGAAAAAGGCGATGAAAGAAGGAGCAGACGAGTATGTATTAAAGAATACACTGAATGAAGAAAGTCTGTATACGGTTCTTGAAGCGGCGGAAGAACATATCCGGCAGAGCAAGGAAGAAGCAGGTGTGAAAGATCAGAAACAGCAGACGCAGGAACATGCGGATATGAAAAAGGATCCAGAAGAAGATAACAATGCAGATGCTGACGGGAAAACGGGAGAGAAGTCGGATCAGACAGGAAATATGAATGAAAAATTCCTGTTTTTTAACCAGATCCTGGCGGGAACCCTGTCCGGAGAGGAACGGGAAGAAAAAAGAATCCGGGCAGGAATACGTGGAAAATATAAGAACAGTGCAGTGATCGTGATCAAAAGAGAAGAAACAGAGTATACCGAGGATCCGCTGGAAGAAGCAAGAAAAGAGCAGTATAGTCTGGAATTCTACAGGCGTATGCAGGAAAAGTTACAGTCAAGACCCGGCGAATCCGAGACGGAAAAAGAAATGATCTATCTAGGAAATGGAACATATTGTTGCTTTCTGGATCTGTCAGATGAATACAAAAGCAGTGTGATGTATCAGCATCTGACCGGAACGGCATCGGCGTGTTATAAGATCTGTGCGGAAGAAGAGGAAGCCTACAAGATCGGTGTCAGTAATATCTGTATTGGAGCAGATGCACTTCGCCAGGCATATCAGCAGGCAAGGATGATGATAAAGAATAGTTTCTATGAAAAGGATGGAATTGCCTATTATGAAGCAGATAGAGCGATGGGAAAAGAACTTCCGAAAGAAGCAGAAACACTTTTGGAGGAGGCAGAGCTGTTAAAGAAGAAAAGTGAAAAGGATAAATTTCTTCTCATGGCCGGGACAGTAATACAGGCGTTCAAAAAAGAGCGGTGCGACAGTCAGCTGGTACGGCAGTGGTTCCGGAAGCTGGAACATAAGTTACAGGTAGACGGCTCAAGGGCGGACCAGCATTTTGGCTATATCGGAGAGGTGAAAAAAGAGCTGGAACATCTGGCAGAGCAGGCATTTGAATGTGGCGAACCGAATATCCCGGAAGATTTAAGCCAGGCAGTTAAGATTGCAGCGGATTATGCGGCGAGACATTACCGGGAAGCAGTGGGACTTGGTGATGCGGCAGAAGCGGCAGGCGTGAACAGCACCTATCTGAGTTATCTGTTCAGTCAGGAGATGGGGATTGGATTTGCCAACTATCTATTGAATCTGCGGATGGAACATGCGAAGAAGTTATTAAGAGAGACCAATCTTAAGATGTGGCAGGTAGCAGAAGAATCGGGATTCAATGATTACCATTATTTTTCAAAAGTATTTAAAAAAGCAGAGGGGATGAGCCCGGCGCAGTACCGGAAGCATTCTTAAAAATAAAAGATACAGTTGTTTTTCTATATGTAAAGGAAAAAGCAACTGTATCTTTTTTTGCGTGCAAATACCTGGCAAAAAAGAAAGCACAAAGAAAAATCAAAAAATAAAACCCAAAAAAAAGACACAAAAAGTGTGGAAAGCAATACCTGAAAAAAGACACAAAAATCAGAAAAATACCATCTAAAAATAAAGTACACATTTCAAAAGATTCTCCCAATGCCGGAACAGGCGGATCCTTAGTATTATATAGTTACAAAGAAAAACATGAAAGACATAGAAAAAACATCATAAAGAAAGAGGTAAGAAAAATGTTTGACAAAAAGAAAGTAAAACTTGGAATCGCACCAATCGCATGGACCAATGACGACATGCCGGACCTTGGAAGTGAGAATACATTTGAACAGTGCGTAAGCGAGATGGCACTTGCAGGATTCACAGGATCGGAAGTCGGCAACAAATATCCAAAAGATACGAAAGTCCTGAAACATGCACTGGATCTTCGAGGTGTAGAGATCTGCAACCAGTGGTTCTCAGCATTCCTGATCACAAAGCCATTCGAAGAAGTAGAAAAAGAGTTCCGTGCACAGCTTGCATACTTAAAAGAAATGGGAGCAAAAGTGATCGGAGCTTCCGAGCAGAGCTACAGCGTACAGGGCATGCTTGATACACCGATCTTCGGACACAAATATGTGATGAATGATGAAGAGTGGAAGATATTCTGTGACGGAATGAACAAGCTTGGAAAGATCGCAAAAGAGGAATACGGAATTGCACTTACCTTCCATCATCATATGGGAACGGTTGTACAGAATGCAGATGAAGTAGAGCGCATGATGGACAATACGGATCCGGAATATGTAAGTCTCTTATTCGATACCGGACATTTCGCATACTGTGGAGAAGACCCACTGGAAATGGTGAAGAAATACGCAGACAGAATCAAACATGTACATCTGAAAGACATCAGAAAAGACATGGTAGAGAAAGTAAAGAAAGAAGAATTAAGTTTCTTAGACGGAGTCAGAATGGGAACGTTCACAGTACCTGGAGACGGCGATATTGATTTTGATCCAATTTTCAAAGTTCTGGAAGAATCAGGATATACCGGATACATGGTAGTAGAGGCAGAACAGGATCCGGCAAAAGCCAATCCACTGGAATATGCACTGAAAGCAAGAAAGTTCATTTCTGAAAAGACAGGATTATAGAAGAAAAATACAATCTGCAGACAAAATCATCCAGGAAAAATACCGGGAGATTTTCCAAAGGGATAAAAACGGAACTGAACAAAAATATAGAAATAAAAAGATTATAAACGCGAAAAGGAGAAGAAAAAATGGTTAACGTAGGAATTATCGGAGCAGGAAGAATCGGAAAAGTACATGTAGAAAGTATCTGCACACAGGTAAAGGATGCAAAAGTCAAGATGCTTGCAGACCCATTCATGAATGATGAGACTGCAAAATGGGCAAAAGACATGGGCGTAGAAGCAGTTACAAAGGATTATAAAGAAATCCTTGCAGACCCGGAGATCGATGCAGTGCTGATCTGCTCATCCACAGATACACATTCACCAATTTCGGTAGAGGCAATCAAAGCTGGAAAGCATGTATTCTGTGAGAAACCAATCGATCATGATGTAGCAAAGATCAAAGAAGTCATCGATGCATTAAAAGACAGCAATGTAAAATACCAGGTTGGATTCAACAGAAGATTTGACCATAACTTTGAAGCAGTACAGAAAGCAGTAGCAGACGGAAAGATCGGAGATACACATATCATCAAGATCACATCCAGAGATCCGGAGCCGCCATGTGCAGACTATGTAAAAGTATCCGGAGGAATCTTCCTTGACATGACAATCCATGATTTTGATATGGTACGTTTCCTTGCAGGATGCAATGCAACAGAAGTATACGTAGAGGCAGCCGTACTGGTAGACCCTGCAATCGGAGAAGCCGGAGATGTAGATACGGCAGTCATCACACTGAAGATGGAAAATGGTGCGATCGCAGTGATCGATAACTCCAGAAAAGCAGCTTACGGATATGACCAGAGAGCCGAAGTATTCGGATCCAAAGGAATGGTTGCCGTATCCAATGACTCTACATCATCCGCAGTCATCAGCAATGCAGATGGCGTAACAGGTGAGAAACCATTATATTTCTTCCTGGAGCGTTACATGGCAGCTTATGCAAAAGAGATCAAGTGCTTCATTGAAGCAATCGAAAATGATACAGACACACCGCTTGGCGTTATGGACGGACTGCAGCCGGTACTGATGGGACTTGCAGCTAAGAAATCTCTGGAAGAACACCGTCCGGTTAAAATATCTGAGATCACAGTCTAGAATATAAGTAGTATAAGGCATAAAAAAGAAAAGATCTGTGAAGCATGAATTTACAGATCTTTTCGCATATCAAGAGAGACATGAAATGAACCGGAAAAGGAAGTCATTTTATGGAGGAAAAGGAGAGAAGAGACGTGGAAGAAAAAAAGGCGAACAATGCAGCAAACGGAAAACTGTCATGGCCGGTCAGATTATCTTATGCCGGAGGCGACGTGGCATGTAATGTAGTATTCGGTATGGTCGGAACACTTCTGACATTATTTTATACAGACTATGTAGGAGTGGCAGCAGCAACCGTAGGTCTGATCATGCTGTTATCCAGATTCTTCGATGGATTTTCCGATATGATCATGGGAATCATCGTAGAAAAGACCAATTCCAAATGGGGAAAATCAAGACCATGGATCTTGTGGATGAGTGTACCATATGCGCTGTCTGCGATCCTGTTATTTACTGTACCGCATACGATGGGAGTGGTTCAGTCGATCTATATTTTTGTAACTTATAACTTCTGTACAACTGTATGTTATACAGCAATCAATCTTCCATACGGAAGTCTGTCGGCCATGATGACACGTGTATCATCCGAAAGAGATATGTTAAGTGTAGTACGAATGGGATTATCACCGCTCGGTAAGATTATTGCCGTTACCTGTACCACTCCGCTGGTTAAACTATTCGGTAATGACCAGGCAGCATGGGTAAAGACGATGACGGTATGGGCAGTCATCGCCCTGATCTTACTTCTGATCTGCTTTATAAACTGCAAAGAGACTGTTGTGATCGCAGGACAGGATAAGGCGGAAAAGGTTCCGGTAAAGAAAGGGTTAAAACTTCTTCTTACCAACCAGTATTTCTGGGCTGTATTATTACTTTGGATGTTCCAGAGTGTGTCATTTAGCGTATCAGGAACGATCTTACCATATTATTGCAAATACATTTTCCACAATGATACATGGCTTTACAGTGCACTGTATCTGACAGAAATTCTGACACTGGTTGTATGTATTTTCTTATGTGCACCGTTGATCCGTAAGTTCGGAAAGCGAAACATTGCTCTGGCTGGAAGTATCATTGCCCTGGTGGGTCATCTGTTATACTTCCTGAATCCATACAGCATTCCATGGATGGTGATGAGTTGTGTTGCAAGAGCAGTCGGCCTTGCTCCACTGAATGCAGTTGTATTCGGTATGATTGGTGATGTAGTAGAATTCGGACAGTGGAAGACACATGTACGTCAGGAAAGTCTGATCTTTGCCGGTGGTTCGATCGGAACGAAAGTCGGTGCCGGTGTGGCATCTGCAGTTATGACAGGACTTCTTTCTATGGGTGGATACATCAGTACGGCGGCCGGAAGTGTCACTCAGCCGGACAGTGCATTACATATGATCGTGAACATTTACAAAGGCGGTCCATTGATCGTTGCAGGTGGTGTGCTTGTAGTACTTCTGTTCTATCATCTGGATAAACAGTATCCGGATATCATGAAAGAACTGATCGAACGTGAAGCGAAAGGAGAACTGTAAAATGAGAGAACATACGATTGTTACCATCAGCCGCCAATACGGAAGCGGCGGAAGAGAAGTTGCAGAGATTCTTGCAAAGAAGATGCAGGTGCGCTGTTATGACAGACAGATCGTATATCTGGCAGCAGAGAAAATCGGAAATGGCGATCTGGATGTGGAAAGCATTCTGGAAGAAGCATATAAGGTGCCGGGCAGTCACAGCGGTTTCTTCGGCGGACTTGGAATCGGAAGCGATGTCATCCCGGACTATAATAAGATGTATAAAGAGCAGGCAGCACTGATCCACAGACTTGCAGATAAATTCGGAGGAGTATTCCTGGGACGCTGTGCAGATGCAGTACTTGCAGATACACCGGACTGTTATCATATCTTCATTTATGCAGACGATGCATTTAGAGAAAAAAGAAGTAAAGAAGCATACGAGGGCATTTCCCTGAAAGAGATGGATAAAGAAGATGTATCCAGACAGAGATATTATAATTATTATACCGGCAGGACATGGGGCGATCCATTGAATTATGATCTGATGATCAATACCGGTAAGATCGACCTGGAAGATGCGGCAGATCTGATCATAGATTATATCGAGAAAGTACAAAGTGAATAAAGAAATAAAAAAGCAGACATAAAAAAGATGAGCCAGTGCGGACGTGAAAAATATATTTTTTCTGTCCTCATTGGCTTTTTTATACCATAGTATGCAAGAAAAGTTGCCAGTGGCAAGTTTTCTGTATTACCATGTGTTTGAAAGAAATTGCCAGTGGCAGGTCTTGCAGATACGGTTATATTTGAAAGCTTTTTGTGAAAAAGTCAGAATATAAAACGTTTTGATATGAATTGTGGTAAAATAATGGTAAGATAAGAATGTACAGAAAGGAAGGATCGGTATGAAAAACTATTCAGAAGATGCAAGCAGACAGTATCACATTCAGGTTGCAAAAGGTGAAGTCGGACGTTATGTGATCATGCCGGGAGATCCGGGCAGATGCGAAAAGATTGCTGCGTATCTGGATGATCCGGTGCTGGTTGCAAGCAACCGGGAATTCACCACTTATACCGGAATGCTGGACGGGGAAAAAGTCAGTGTGACGTCGACCGGAATCGGAGGACCGTCGGCAGCAATCGCAATGGAAGAACTGGTACGCTGCGGGGCAGATACATTTGTCAGGATCGGAACCTGCGGTGGAATGCAGCCGGAAGTAAAAAGCGGCGATATCGTGATCGCGACCGGTTCGATCCGCATGGAAGGGACAAGTAAAGAATATGCACCGATCGAATATCCGGCAGTTGCCAATCTGGAAGTAACGAATGCACTGGTGCAGGCTGCAAAAGAAGATGGCTGCACCTGGCATACAGGAGTGGTACAGTCAAAGGATGCATTCTACGGACAGCATGAACCGGAAGCAATGCCTGTCGGCTATGAGCTGCTGAACAAATGGGAGGCCTGGAAGAAGATGGGATGTCTGGCTTCCGAGATGGAATCAGCGGCATTGTTCATCGTGGCCGGTAAATTACGTGTCAGAGCAGGTGCATGCTTTCTTGTTATGGCAAATCAGGAAAGAGAGAAACTCGGACTGGAAAATCCGGTGGTACATGATACTGATATGGCAGTTAGGACAGCGGTCGGGGCAGTCCGGAATCTGATCCGGCAGGATAATGAAAAAAATAAGTAGAATCATTCGGAAAATCATGTATAATACTGATTACCAGAAATGGAATACGAATATAAAAGCGGGGAAACAAGATGGGGAAGACAGAACAAAGCAAAACATATCATACAAGTCAGTTGATTGAGACGGCGATAGAACAGTTGAAATATTCTTATACACCGTACTCCGGCTTCAAGGTCGGGGCAGCACTGCTGGCAAAAAATGGAACGGTTTATACCGGATGTAATATTGAAAATGCGGCATACACACCGACAAACTGTGCAGAAAGAACGGCATTTTTCAAGGCGGTAAGTGAAGGCGTGAAGGAATTCGATGCAATCTGTATCGTAGGAGGAAAGAACGGAGTCCTGACAGAATATGCACCGCCGTGCGGAGTGTGCAGACAGGTGATGATGGAATTCTGTGATCCGGAAGAATTTCAGATCATTCTTGCAACGGATGTAGAACATTATGATATCTATACGTTGAAGGAGTTATTGCCGTTGGGCTTCGGACCTGGAAATCTGAAAGAAAAGAAGACCGTATAAGGGGGAAAGGCAATATTCAGGAAAAAAGTGGAATGTTGAAATAGAAGAAAAATGAAGAATGTAAAATGGAGGAAATGATAAAAGCAATATGACAACAGAAGAATTAACAGCACTACCAAAAGTAGAACTGCATTGTCATCTGGACGGGTCGCTGAGCCGTGGATTTATAGAAAAGAGGCTGGGACGGGAAGTATCACAAAGTGAGCTGAGTGTATCCGAAGACTGCAGAAGTCTGAATGAATATTTGGAAAAATTCGACCTTCCGGGCAAATGCATTATGGATGAGACAGGACTGAAAGAAGCCGGTTATGATGTATTAAAAAGTATGAAACAGGAAAATGTATGCTATGCAGAGATCCGTTTTGCTCCGCTTCTGTCCGAGACTCCGGACATGAACTGCAATAAAGTGATCGAAGCACTGCTTGCAGGACTGGAAAAAGGAAAACGCGATTTTGGCATAGAGTACGGAGTGATCACGTGCGCGATGCGCCATCACAGTGAAGAAGAGAATGCCCGGATGCTGCGGACTGCCAGAGAATATCTGGGACACGGCGTGTGTGCGGCAGATCTTGCCGGGGCGGAAAGCCTGTATCCAATGTCAGAATTCATGGAACTGTTCAAAAAGACGAAAGCACTTGGCATGCCATTTACCTTACATGCCGGTGAATGCGGAAGTGTACAGAATATCCTTGATTCTGTGGAAACCGGAGCCGGAAGAATCGGACATGGAATCGCAATGAGAGGATACGCAGATGTGCAGAAAGAATTGCAGAAAAAGGGTATCGGTATCGAGATGTGTCCGATCAGTAATCTGCAGACCAAGGCAGTGGAAAGTACAAAGAACTATCCGATGCGGGAATTCCTGAATGCCGGATTAAAGGTAACAGTAAATACCGATAACCGTACAGTCAGCAATACGACACTGACAAAAGAACTGGAATTCATCCAGAAGAATTATAGAATCACCGATGAAGAGATTCATCTTATGATGCGGAACGCAGTGGATGTGGCATTTGCAGATGATGCGGTGAAAGAAAGGATGTTGAAGTATGTATAAAAAGCTGGAAAAATGTTTAAAAAGCATAAGAGAAAAGACGGATTTCAAACCAGAAAAAGCAGTCATCTTAGGATCGGGCCTTGGAGATTATGCCGAGAAGATCAAGATAGAAAAGATCGTAAAATATACAGACATCGAAGACTTTCCGGTATCGACTGTTCAGGGGCATAAAGGTCAGTTTGTATTCGGATATGTGGAAGATGTTCCGGTTGTACTGATGCAGGGAAGGGTACATTATTATGAAGGTTACCCGATGCAGGACGTTGTACTTCCGACCAGACTGATGGGGATGATGGGAGCAAAGAAGATCCTTCTGACCAATGCGGCAGGCGGAGTCAATCCATCATTCAGACCGGGTGACTTTATGCTGATCAAAGACCACATTACGACAGCAGTACCAAGTCCGCTGATCGGACCGAATATCGAAGAACTCGGAACCAGATTCCCGGATATGAGTGAAGTATACAGTAAAAAACTGCAGGATATCATCCGTAAAAGTGCCAAAGACTGTGGAATACCACTTCAGGAAGGCGTATACGTGCAGCTGACCGGACCAAACTACGAGACACCGGCAGAAATCCGCATGGTCAGAAGCTGGGGCGCAGATGCAGTCGGTATGAGTACCGCCTGCGAAGCCATGGCAGCAAGACATATGGGAATGGAAGTGTGTGGAATCTCCTGCATTACGAATATGGCGGCAGGTGTCAGCAATGCGAAACTGAATCACGCCGAAGTTCAGGAGACAGCGGACCGCGTAGCGAAAGATTTTGAAAAACTTGTGACAGATGTGATAGCTGCTATTTAACTGATTAACGAGATTAGTTTCATGGATCTTGGATGTTTATAAAAATAGAGGTAGCATCATGACTAAAAGAGAAAAAGAATTAGAAGATTTATTTCAGAGATGGATGAAAAAACAGGGAGAAGAGAAAGGATGGGAAAAAACTACTGTAGGAGGACGTGAAATATTACGGATACATTTTACAAAGGATGGAATGGTGGATCCTGAAGCTTATGAAGTTTCTTCTTGTAAAATTCTGGTCGTACTTAAGGAAGCTAATATTGCGGATAATAAAACGGAAGAATGGTTAAAGGAGCATATGATAGACGATCAGAGATACTGGTATCGGGAATTTGTTAATGGCACTATACAAGAGGGTGTTTGGACAGATGAAAATGGGTGTAGAAAAAAATCTGACAACATACCGCAAAAAGAATCAATTGGAAGAATGGCATACTTGTTACAGAAGTACACAAAAAATCAAAAAATAGATGCCAATAGACCTAGCGGAAAAGAAATTCAAGATGCTGTAAAGCAGGTCGCATTTATGAATTTAAATAAACGTGGCGGATCACAGAAAGTTAATGAGAAAGTACTTAATGATTATGTAGAAGAATATAAAAACGAGATAAAAGAAGAAATTGAAATTTTGCAGCCAGATTATATTATCTGGTGTGCGGGTGAAAAGCCAATGGGAAAAATCTTAGAAAAGAAAAATGGGATTGAAATGTTACACCCGGCAGCAGGAAGGTATATTTATAGAAATAATGAAGAATTGGGATTTGAAGGAAATGTTGAAAAATGGGAGAATTATTATAGAGAGTTGGAAGAGTCTCAAAAAGGAGCAGAATATTTAAAGGTGTCTAAAGGTGTAGAAAAATATATAAGAGTCTTTAAATCTAGAGTAGAAAAGTTCAATAATAAAAATAAAATTTCTTGTTAAAGAGAGCGTAAATATGTTATCAATATTACAAAGGCTACCGCTTCTGCCACTTAATTCTTCAGGCATTCTATATCCACGGAATAAAAGTCAGGAACTCTTTCCAGTGAATGTGGAGAAAGTGTTCCTGACTTTTATGGAGACCCGGGTATCCGCCAGCCTGATAAATTAAATGGAAAACTTCAATTCAAAAACCTCCGCCGGTATATAATGCTTACTAACCACAAGTATCTCCTCATTCTCATCATACACATTCTCCTGTGTCATAAGGAAAGAATCGTGGCTGGAAAGCTTATAATTCTTTGCAGAGAAGTTACCGGCAGTAGAATATGTAACACAGCGGCTGCAGTGATGTCCCTGTTCATAGCAGGTATGCTCCAGAAATTCCAACAGTGCATCTGTGCTGTTCAGGTCGATCTGCAGCCTGCCGACCAATTCAATCGGAATAAAGCTTAAAGAATATGCAATGGTATGTCCTTCATGCTTATACCAGCGGTCGACGATGACAACAGCGGCGGTGTAGTGGTCGAAGTTGTCTAAAATGGATTTTGACGGCGGCTCGATACGGAAATCCAGTTCGACACTGTCCAGTTCTTCCTGACAACTGTCGTAGACAGGATGTGTCATACTGCCATCAGAAGACAGCATTTCATCTGAAGCGCTGTCTTCCGCATCTGCAACAGCTGCGGAATCTGCAGAACCGGCTCTCTGGGGATGTTTGCGTCCCCTGGAACCGGCAGCTTTAGGCTCACGCACAAAATGTCCGACACCCTGTACATCTTTGATCAGTCCGTCTTCTCTTAATAAAGTAAGTGCTTTCCGCAGTGTCATACGGCTGACATTCATAGTCGCGGAAAGTGTAGTTTCTGACGGAAGCTGTGAACCGGGTTCATAAGTTCCGTTCTGGATCAGTTCATATAATTCATTGTATATTTTTACATGTTTTAATTTTCTTGTTTTAGACTTGTCTGTTTTTGTTTCCATAAATTCAGTTACTCCTGTAGATTAAAGATATAGAAATAGCAGGGGAATAAGATCTATATAGAAG
>NZ_JAMOYX010000018.1:0-49222 GCF_023669465.1 Dorea sp. MB18-49 | reverse complement strand
GTCACTTTTATATTATTTGATAAGAAAAAAGAACTGGTTTATATCCGATAAGAATATAGACTGGTTCTTATTTTTAATATGCTATTATATACACAGGGAGTCGGGGAATGTCGAACTATAGCAAGCCGGAAAAGAAAGCATTGATATCGGTATGAAAGAGTTTTGCAAGTGCAACTAATTCAGATGCCTTAATGTTCATGCGATTTGTTTCCAGTTTGGCATAGGTACTTTTGGTGATGGAGATACCCATAAGATTTAATTTTGCAACTACTTGGTCTTGAGTCATATTGTTTTTATATCGAATTGCTTGGATATTTTTACCAATATCCATATCTGGTCTAATCTTTTGCATAATGATGAACTCCCCTTATAAAATAAAAAGTTTCGTAATACAGAAACATATATATTGATTCTAAAGAATTTAAATTTTATAATGTTTCGTAATAAGGAATTATTTTTAACAGGAAGAGGTAAAAGTATAATGGATGTGGAGATGGAAAAGAGAAAATTTTTAAATCTATGTGGCAAAAGAGATCGAGCATTATTGTCAGGTGAAAAAAGAATGACATTGGGGGATATGGAACGATTGACATATCTGACAGAATTTTTTGAACTGGAGAACTATGGAATCGCCTTATGGAAAGAATTTGGTGATGATGTAAAAGAGCCATTTGAAGCGATGATGAAAATGTTAGATGAGCCGGAGTGCATAGAAGATCGATGGCTTGATGACGAAGCAAAAGGGGAAAAGTGGTTGTTAGAATTTCAGGAACTGGCATTAACGGAAGAATACAGGGAATGGATTCGAAATTATATCGATAAAAAATATGAAGAAAGAGGATTACCATATCCGACAGGAGCAGACTTCGATTAAGAGGTCTGCTTTTTTCTGGTCTTTTGGGAGGTGATAAGAGGTGGAAGTAAGTATTTATGAACTCTTGGCGGCAGCAAGAGAATCGGCTAAATCTGATTATATAAAAGGGGACAGCATTTTGTGTGAGAAGAGATTTCATCCAGATACCCATTACATGGTAGAAATAGAACTGCTGAAAAATGATAACAAGCTGGGAAAAAAGGGCAATTATATACGGAAGTTTTTGACAGAACCGGAGTATCTTCCCATTTTACAAAAGCAGGAAAAACATCTCATAAAAATAAAAAGACAGGCAATTGTTCAAAAAGGAAACTTGCGATATATCCCTCCCCCGGACAGGCTGGACCGCCGCCGGGAGAGGGATCTTTTATAACCGGCTGGGAAGGAACAGTAGTGTTCCTCTGGCGATAGTGGTATAAAAAAGCCAGATTTTCCGCAGGTTTTGGGACGCTGGAACATAGAAAAGTGTTCACGAATGGCACTTTTGCAACGATCCGTTGCAGCAGTGACAACATTTTTGACCTTACGTTAAACAGAAAAAATGAAAGGATGTGATTGCGATAATCATAGGAATTGATCATGGCTATTATGCCATTAAAACAAGACAAGTGTCTTTCCCAAGTGGAATTATTGGGTATGATTACGAGCCGTATACCATGCAGAATGTTCTGCAATATCAAGGAAAGTATTATGTCTGCGGTACGGGAAGACAGACGCTGGTAAAAAATAAAACGTCAAATGATAATTATTATCTGCTGACGTTGGCAGCCATTGCAGAAGAAATCAAGCATCGGAAAGCGGAACGAAAGACAGAGGTAATTCTGGCTGTTGGACTTCCGCTTTCAAGTTTTGGAAGAGAGAAACAGGGATTCAGGGAGTATCTGTTGCGGAAAGAGCAGCCAGTGCGATTTTTATATGAAAGTGAGTTATATGAGATAACAATAAAAGATGTGAAACTGTTCCCACAGGGATACTCTGCGCTTGCTCTGCATCCAGAGTATCTGAAGAATGAACCGTCTGTTCTGCTTGTTGATATTGGTGGCTGGACCGTTGACCTTATGAGGCTGGACAATGCTGTTCCGAATGCAGCAACGTGCAGAAGTCTGGAACTTGGAGTAATCCGATGTATTGATGAGACAGCAGAACAAGTGCGTAGAAATACCGGACTGTCTGTGACAGAAACTCAAATTGAGCGTGTGCTTCGGGGAGAATCTTGCAGTATGGCAGAAGAGGCCAGACGGATCATACAGGAAAACGGACGGAAATATATAGAAAGAATACTGTCTGCGGTGACAGAATCCGGGTTTGATCTCCGGGCAGTACCCACCGTATTTATGGGGGGAGGCTCTGCAATTTTAAAACGCCACGTGACCACACAGGACGCGATTTGCCGCCCCGTTTTTATAGAGGACGTCCATGCCAACGCAACAGGGTATGAACGGATTGTACAGCAGATGTGGGCGAGATGACACGCCCTGTGTATTCGTTCCGCCCGAATCTGAAAAAACCAGAACACCAAAGGGCATGGGAGAAATTTCAAAGTGTTCCAGAAGGGCAGAAAAGCCAGTATCTGGTTCAGGCAATTCTGGAAAAAGAGGATCGAAAATGGCTGGAAGAAGTCATTCAAAAGACGATAAAAGAAAGTGTTCGAGAATTAGGAATATGTGGCACTACGGAACAATCGACAACGAACCCATCATCGGAAGAAATACCAGATCAGATGATGGATTTTCTATCTCAAATGGAAAATTTGTAAAGGGGGTGAGGCCTATGATTGCACGATACATACATTGTTGGATCTGCTAGGGGTAAGGCATAAAATGCATCGTTATCTTTGGTGGGTATTGTGAATAGCTTTCCATGCGGCTTTGGAGTATGTTGTGTGTAGCGAAAGAGAAAGGAGAAAGGTTATGGCAGAAATGAAAAATATCTGCGGAAAGATCCCGATGGACTTACATGAGAAAGTAAGAGAAGAGATTGAACTCACAGAAAGCAGCACACAAAAATTTTTACAACAGGTCATTGAAGAACATTTCAACAGACTGGAAGGAAAAGGAGAAATAAGCATGGGAGCAGTAAGAACAGTAGCAGTACAGGTATCAGAGGAATTATTCCAGAGATTAAAAGTAGTCATCGGAAAGAAACACATGAAACAGAAAGACTTCTTAATTCAGATTATAGAAGAAGCACTGGAAAAGGCAGAGGCCGAATGGCAAAGCAAAGATCAGCCTGAAGAATCCGAACAGACAATTGGAGAATTGGGAACAGAAGAAACACAACCGGAAGAAAGCACTGAGCCGGAAAGGGACAGCGAACCAGAAGAGGAAAGCGAACCAGATGGAGAGAGCGAACCGAAAGAGGAAAACGAACCAGAAGGGGAGAGTGAACCGAAAGAGGAAAACGAACCAGAAGGGGACAGCGAACCGGAAGAGGAAACTGAACCAGAAAGAGAAACTGATCTGGAAGAAGAAACCAAAACAGAAGAACCAACAGAATGGTAACCAATTGATACAGAATAACGAAGGGCGGTATGAGAAATCATGCCGCCTGTTTTTATCAGCAAAAAGGAGGTTGATAGCCGCAACCATTCAATTTTTTGATCTCTTTAGCGGAATCGGGGGATTCCGTGAAGGCTTAAGACGGGCAGGAAACTTTGTCTGTGTCGGACATTGCGAGGTGGATACTTATGCGGATAAGAACTACCGATTGCTGTTTGACACAGAAGGGGAGTGGTATTGTAGTGATGCAAGAACAATTGAACCAGAACGAATGCCAGATTTTGATTTACTCTGTGCAGGATTTCCTTGCCAGGCATTCTCTATCGCCGGAAAGCGAGAAGGATTTGCTGACGCAAGAGGAACTCTCTTTTTTGAAATTGCCCGGATTCTTGAAGCTAAAAGACCATCGTATTTTATCCTTGAAAATGTTCCCGGTTTGTTATCGCATGACAAAGGCCGGACGTTTTGCACCATCCTCAGTACGCTTTCTGAACTGGGGTATCATGTCGAATGGAAAGTGCTTAACAGCAAGGATTTCGGAGTCCCCCAAGCAAGAAAGCGGGTGTATATTGTCGGATATCTTGATTTCCGATGTGCCGGAAAAGTATTACCTGAACCAGAAACAAATGGAGCAGCTCTTGTTCAAATCCGGGCAGGAAGTCAGGGAAAAAGAGTCTACAGTCCAAAAGGATTAAGCTGTACCCTGACATCACAAGCCGGAGGAATGGGTGGAAAGACAGGATTATATGATGTGGGTGTTCCAATTAAAGAAAATACAAAGCTCGGCTACAAACTTGCAAGAGAGGGTGACAGCATCGATTTAGGCTATGCGAATCTCAACAGCAGGAGAGGAAGAGTCGGACATCAGATAGCACACACCCTGACTACAGGTATCCAACAGGGAACACTTCATTTTGTAGATTTGTCTCCGCCACCACTGGTAACTGAAGAATGCAGAAGCCTTAATACCCGACAATGTGGAATCCATAAATACAAAGGAGAATGTTCCGGCGTATTAAGTGAAGAAGGGGCAAGAGCAGTCCTTACACCAGCCAAAGAAAATGTCCGTCAGAACGGCAGACGCATGAAAGAACCAGAAGAACCGATGTTTACAATTACTGCAACCGATCGTCATGGCATCTTGTATCACGGAAGAATAAGAAGATTAGTTCCAAGGGAATGTCTGCGACTGCAGGGGTATTATGATTGGCAAATAAATAAAATCATAGACAGCACTTCTGATGCACAGCTTTATAAACAGGCTGGAAACGGAGTAACTGTCAATGTTATCGAGGCAATTGGCAGATTGTTACAAAAGGCAGACTCCGAACTCAACACACAGGAAGTGTCTGAGAAAGGAATCCATTAGGCATGATCGGTATAAAAGACCAATACTTTGGCACAGAAATCGAGATGACAGGAATTACCAGACAACGTGCTGCAGAAGTTGTTGCTGAAATGTTTGGAACAGAAGCATATTATGACGGCACTACTTATGGAGTCTGGTCAGTGATAGATTTGGAAGGAAAAAAGTGGAAATTTATGTCTGATGGGAGCATTTATACACAACGAAAAGTATACGGTCGAATTGTAGACGCAGGTGGAGAATATTCAACAGAAATGGTATCTCCGAAATTATCCTATGATGAAATGGGTAAGTTACAGGAAGTAGTACGATGTCTGCGACAGCATGGCGGTTTTGTAAATGAGTCCTGTGGTCAGCATGTTCATGTAGATGCATCGAATCATACACCGCAGAGTCTGAAAAATGCACTGACAATTATGTATGCAAAGGAAGATATTCTGTTCAAAGCACTGAAAGTGCAGGAGAGAAGAGCAAATAGTTATTGTCAGAGGGTGCGACCGGAGGTATTGGAGAAAATCCGAAAAATACCAAATAAATCAATCACAATGGACCGAGTAAGAAATGTCTGGTATGGAGGCAGGGATGGAAGTCATACCCATTATGATCATACCCGTTATTATGCTCTGAATCTTCATGCTGTGTTTTCAAAAGGAACTTTGGAATGGCGCTGTTTTGAAAGCACACTTCATGCAGGAAAGGTAAGAGCAAATATTACTCTGGCATTAGCCATTTCCGCACAGGCGATCAATCAGAGATCGACACAGATGAAAAAGACACTGATATCAGAAAATCCAGCATTTACATTTCGTACATTTTTATTGAGACTTGGGTTAATTGGAGACGAATATAAAAATGTCCGAAAACATTTGCTGGCAAATCTGGATGGTGATCTTGCGTGGAGATATGATAAAAGCACGTATGAGTGTTTGAAGAAAAATCAAAGGACAGAAGGAGTCAGATAGAGGTGAGAAAAAATGGAAGATAGATATTACTTCGCTTATGGCAGCAACATGAATCTGGAGCAGATGAAGTACAGGTGTCCGGCTGCGGAAGTTGTGGAAAATGTCCGGCTTGAAGATTATCGGCTGGCATTTCGAGGAAAGGCTCCGGGTAACGGAGTAGCAACGGTACTGCCGGAAAAGGGAAGCTGTGTCGAAGGAGTTTTATGGAAAATCACAGAAGCGTGTGAGAAGAGTCTGGATTTCTATGAAGGATTCCCAAGTTTTTATGGGAAAGAATCGATTCAGGTAAAAAATCAGGATGGAGTGGAGAAAGAGGTGTTTGTATATATGATGAACGCTCCGCACAAAGATGTTCCGGCAAGACCATCGAAGTTTTATCTGGATGGAATTCTGGAAGGATATAAGGATAACCAGATTCCAACAGATTCTGTCATGAAAGCGGTGAAGCGTACCAGACAGGAAGTGAAAAAAGAAAAAAATCGATATACAAGATAAAACGTACCGCAGAGGAAACATCTTCTGCGGTATTTAATTAAAAAAATCTATTTATAATTAGGAAGGAAAAGCACATGAAGGTTAGAAAATTAAAGACCAGAATAGCTGCTTTTGGACTGGCTGTCCTGATGGGCATCAGTACCTTGAGCAGTGTAAATGCGTTTGCGGTCGAACAGACAGGCTCGGAACAGCAGACGGAAGTACAGGCGGTAACAAGCCAGAAAGATACATCGGTTACAGCAGATGATATCACAAAAGCGGTTTCGGATGAAACATTTGCGGTGGAAACCTGTATGGAAGGAATCCATTATGATGCAGAAAAAGAAGATGTTACGCTTGTAAGTATCAAAGATGAGAATGGTGGAGAGTATCATTCTGACAAAGCAGGAACATATATTGCCACTTATATGGTCGTTCCAAAAGATAAGAGTGACAGCTATACCATCACCCGGAAAGTGACTCTGACGGATACAGAAGGTCAGGCACATTCTGAAGAAAATGGTGGAGAGAAACAGAAGTCAGATACAGAATCTGAAGATGATTCGGATTCGCCTGTGCAGAACTACACAGATGTAGAAATTGAAACATCCGAAGAAGATGCATCTGCACAGGCAGTCAAAGAACTGAAAGAGGACATCGAAGAGGGAAATGTGATGGTATTGTCTGCGGCTGAAAGAGCTACAAGCAGCGGTTCCACAGTTACATTGACAAAGGGGAGAACTATTTATTATCCAAGTTATATTGGAAATTATCTTACTTGCCTGTTTACAGTCAATGGGAAAATTGCATACTGCCTTCAGTCCCAGAAAGCATCCCCACCGAGTGGAAGTTATGTAGCACAGGTACTGGACAGCAATAAAAATCTACAGAAAGTCCTTTATTATGGTTATGGCGGGGCAGGAGATCTGACAGGAAGTTATCTGTCTGGAAAAACGGAAGATGAAAAGTATGTGTATACACACATTGCAGCCAGCTACGCTTATGCAGGAGAAGCCGGATTTACAGGGTGTAATTATAATGACCTTGTAAATGCAGGGGTTATCGCATATATCAATTATCTGTTTGGACAGGAAGAACCGCCAAAAGGTGAACTGAGCCTTTCAAGCACAAAGCTGAATGCAGTACGGGATGGAAACATCCAGAAAACACCAAATATCACACTGTCTGGAGATCACAGAAACTATGTGACATTGAGTGTACCGGAAAATGTGACAGCACATAATCTTTCCAAAGGAACAAGTGTTACAAATGGAAAAATCCAGATTTATGGTGGAGATACATTCTATCTGTCTGCGGATTTATTACTGACAGGCAGTTATGCTTCCGGCAACTTATATGGTTCTGTCGGAAAGACATGGAGAACACTGGTGCTGACAACCGGAAATTCCAAGCAGGATATCGGTGTATTTGAAAGTGAAACAGCAGCTCCGGTAAGTTTTAGTGTACAGTGGCTGAATATGACACGCATTGAACTTATGAAGAAAGATGTCAATACACAGAATCTACTGTCAGGAGCAGTTTATGGTATTTATACTGATAAGAAGTGTGAAAACCTGCTGATGACAATGTCAGCAACCGGAAGAGATGGAAAAGCAGTCAGCGATTATTTTGATTCTGCACTGAAAACTGTGTATGTAAAAGAGATCACTGCTCCGACAGGATATAAACTGAATACAGAAGTATATAAAGTAGATGTTGCAGCCGGAAAGACATTGAATGTAACAGCAACAGATGAGAGAGTCACCGGAAAAGTAAAAATCGCAAAGATCGATAAAGAAACACTTGCATTTAAAGCGCAGGGGGACAGTGCTCTTCGTGGTGCGGTGTATGGTCTTTATGCCAAAGAGGACATCGTGCATCAGGATGGCACAACAGGAGTTCTGTATAAACAGGACAGCCTGATTGCACAGGGAGTCATCGGAGATGACGGAACACTGGAATTTTCAGAATTATACCTTGGAGAAATGTATCTAAAAGAAATCACTCCACCGGAAGGATATACACTGGATACTACCAAATATGAGGTATCAGTAACTTATGAAGGTCAGGATGTTGCCGAAGTGACAAGAGACCTTACGGTAAAAGAGCAGGTAAAGAAACAGGCATTCCAGTTAATCAAAATCAGTGAAGATGGAGAGCAGACAGAAACGGACCTGGTTGCAGGAGCAAGATTTAAGGTATATCTGATCAGCGACCTGACACAGGTGAAAAATGGGAAACTGAAACCGTCCAATGGAGAAAGCTATACAGCAAGTGATTTCAAGAATTATGACTTCAGCAAAGAGCAGGTTGCAGTTACTTATGAGAATGGAACCGCCGTACCAGTACCGGAACTGATCACTGATACCAAAGGATATGCAGTCAGCCCGGAACTGCCGTATGGAAGTTATGTTGTAGTGGAAAGCACTACCCCGGAGAATCTGAAAACCATTGATCCATTTGTTGTAAATGTGGAAAATGACAGCAGAGAACCAATGCAGTGGAGAGTATTTGATGACCGTCCGTTTGAATTTTTGTTGAAAATCGTAAAGAAGGATGCACAGACTGGAAATACGGTTTTAAAGGCCGGAGCCTCTTATAAGATTTACGATGTGACAAATAAGAAATATGTGGAACAGGTTGTTCAGTATCCGAAGAAAGAAAAGATCAGTGTATTCAAAACAAATGAGGAAGGATATCTGATCACACCGCAGGAACTGAAGTGCGCTACCTATCGAATCGAAGAAGTAAAAGCACCGGAAGGATTTGTAAGACAGGGAAGCGAAGAGTCCCTGTATGATGGAACAACGATTATTTCACCATTAGAGCAGACTACAAAAGGAACATATAAAGAAAATCCACAGAATGGTATTGTAATTACAGTATCCTCAAACACTGCACATCAGATTGATCCGGATACAGGAGCTGCGATTGTAGAAGTAGAACAGAAAAATGACGAACAGGTAGGAAGCCTGCTCCTGACGAAAAAGGGAGAACAGCTTACCGAAGTAACCGGAGATTCTGTTCTGGCAAAAGTAAAAGCACTGGTTTCTAAAGTAAGAAATACCGTATCTGGTAAAGAAGAAACAGGTATTTATAAAGGCTTTAAATATGAAGAAACCGGAGTAGAAGGTGCTGAATTCGAAGTATATGCCAAAGATACCATCTATTCACCGGACGGAGCAAAGGACGAAGAAGGAAATCCAGTTGTTCGTTATGAGAAAGATGATCTGGTAGCCAAACTGACTACAGATGAAAATGGAACAGCAGTTATCAACAATCTGCCACTGGGAACGTATTATCTGAAAGAAGTTGTAGCAGGAGAGAATTTTGTCCTAAATACAGAACAGAAAGAATTTACCCTGACAGCAGAGGATGATACACAGGCAGTTGTTTATGAAGGCGTTACCTATAAAAATGAAAGACAGAAAGTTTTCGTATCAGTAGAAAAGAAAGATTCTGTCACAGGCGAAAAGCTGGAAGGTGTTATTTTTGGACTGTATGCTGCAGAAGATATTCTTTCTAATCAGGGAGAGGTTCTCGTAGAGAAAGATACCTTGCTGGAAAAGAAAGCAACGGATGCAAAGGGAACACTTACTTTCGACAGTGATCTTCCACATGGAAAATACTATGTCAAAGAGGAAGTCAGAAAAGCTGGATATCTTCCAAATGAGGAAGTATGGAATGTAGATGCAACTTACGAAAATCAGAATCTTGCAAAGATTGAACTGAACAAAGAAGTTGAGAATCAGCCGACAGAAACACGCATTACAAAAACAGATGCAACTACCGGAAATGAGCTGGAAGGAGCCAAACTGCAGGTCATTGATAAAGACGGAAATGTTGTGGAAGAATGGGTAAGCAGTAAGGAAGAACATGTCATTTACGGACTGCCGGAAGGAAGTTATACCTTACATGAGGAACTGGCTCCTTATGAAGATGGCTATGTGTCTGCCAGCGATGTGATGTTTGAAGTCAAAGAAGATGGCAGTGTGACAAAGGTTGAGATGAAAGATGAATATTCCAAAGTGGAAATTTCAAAAACAGACCTTACAACCGGAAAAGAACTGGAAGGGGCAAAGCTTCAGATTATCCGCAAAGACGGAACTGTTCTGGAAGAGTGGATTACAGATGGAAAACCACATTCCGTTGAAAAACTCCCAGTCAATGAAGAACTTACTCTGCGTGAGATCACAGCACCGGATGGTTACGAGATTGCGGAAGATGTCACATTTACATTGAAAGATACAATGGAAGTCCAGAAAGTAGAAATGAAAGATGCCAGAACACCGGAGAAAACAACAGAAAAAACAAATGCACCAAAAACAGGTGATAACCAGAAAATATGGGCGTTTGTTCTGCTTGCACTGGCATCTGCTGGAACAGCTACAGGAGTGACTGTATACCGCAGAAAGAAGTCAAAAATGACAGACAACAAAAAAGAAACAGAAGAAAAATAAAATAAAAATTACAGGATAAACCAATCTGACAGGGCAGGAGATGTGCATAAAGCAGCTTCTGCCCTGTCTGTATATAAGGAGAAGAATGATGAGACGTTTTTATACAGCAGAATCAGTAACAGAAGGACACCCAGACAAAGTATGCGATCAGATAGCAGATGCAATCTTAGATGAATGTCTGCGTTACGATCCATCTTCGAGAGTGGCGTGTGAAGTCCTTGCTACAAGAGGAAATGTGTTTGTAGCAGGAGAAATCACCAGCGGATATGAACCACCAGTGTTTGATGTGATCCGAAAAGTTTTAGAAGAGTGTGGGTATTGTACAGATGGGATAGAAATGGATACGTTTGTACACCAGCAGAGTCCAGATATTGCGAAAGCAGTGAGTGTGTCGAAAGAATTTCGGGATAATATTGGTGCAAAGATAAGAGACAGAAGCAGGGGAGCTGGAGATCAGGGTGTTATGGTCGGATATGCGTGCGATGAGACTCCGCAGCTTATGCCAATGCCGACTGTTCTGGCACACCGGATCACACGTGAACTTTCGGCTTGCAGAAGAAGCGGATATATCAAAGATATCTTTTCTGATGGAAAAGCACAGGTAACCGTAGAATATGAAGATGGAAAACCAGTGAGACTGGAAAGTGTTGTTGTTTCCTGCCAGCATGGTGCAGAAAAGAGCCTGAAGAAGTTAGATGCCGAGATTAGAGAGAAAGTGCTTCGCTCAGCACTCAGATTACTGCCGCCGGATGAGGATACGAAGATTCTGATTAATCCGTCAGGAAAATTTGTGTGTGGAGGGTTTGATGCAGATACCGGACTGACGGGGAGAAAGCTGATGGTGGATACTTATGGCAGTATGATTCCGCATGGCGGCGGTGCATTTTCGGGAAAGGACTGTTCGAAAGTAGACCGTTCGGCGGCTTATATGGCAAGGTATATCGCCAAAAATATAGTAGCTGCTGAGTTTGCAAGCAAGTGTCAGGTGTCTCTGGCTTATGCAATCGGAGTAGCAGAACCGGTTATGATTGAGGTAGATACCTTTGGTACAGGAAAAGTGTGTGCAGATGATTGTCTGGCGGCAGCAATCCCACTGGTGTTTGGAGTGACACCCGTTCAGATCATGGAATCCCTTCGATTGAATCGTCCGATTTTCCGGCAGACGGCAGTTTTTGGTCATTTTGGAAGAAAGGAGTTTCCTTGGGAGCGGACAGATAAGGTACTGGCTCTTCAGGATACGATTCTGTAATGCCTTGGGTAACAGAAGAAGAGATTCAGGCAGCAAAAAATATGACTGCGTATGAGTATTTGCGAACACATCAGGCACAGAGACTGCAAAAGACAAGAACCAGAAATGAATGGCAGTTGACGGACCATGACAGTTTTAAAATCAATGAATTGTCGAGTAAATGGCATTGGAAATCCAGAGATATCGGGGGAGTGTCTGCACTGCGGTTCCTGATTGAAGTGGATGGAATGAAATTTACAGATGCTGTAAAACTGCTGTGCGAAGAGAGTCCGTCTTTTATTCCGACACAGTCTGCCGAAAAGGAAAAACCACTATTTAAACTGCCGGAGAGATATTGTAATTGCAGACGAATCAGGGCTTATTTAAACCACAGAGGAATCAGCGATGAAGTGATCACATATTGTATTTCACATGAAATCCTTTATGAAAGTGTCCCGTACCATAACGCAGTTTTTGTTGGGAAAGATGAATCCAGAAAAGCAAGATATGCATTCCTGCGAGGAATCTATGAAAAAAACGGGAAGGGATTCAAGATGGAGCAGACCGGGAGTGAAAAAAAGTACAGCTTTTGCATTCCACCTGAAAGAGAAACAAAGCGAGTTGCCGTATATGAAGCGTGTATTGATGCATTGGCACACATGACACTGGAAGAAGGAAAGAGGGATAAATATCGTCTTTCCCTTGGGGGAATCGCTGCTCCGAAAGAAAACGCACTGATACAGAGTGAACGTTTTAAAAAGCCGCCGGACGCACTGGAAGAGTTTCTGAAGAACCATCCGGAAATCAAAGAAATTGAAATATGCACCGATAATGACTTTGCCGGGAGATGGGCGAAAGAACAGATGAAAAAACATTACGAGGGAACGTATCAGATTATCTGCAATCTGCCGGAAAAAGAAGGGGAAGATTATGCAGACCTTGCGAAAGAAAAAAAGCAGGCAAATAAATGCAGGGACAGACCATTGGAAAGAAGGTGATAGAGAATGGAAGAAAAAGGAACGATGCACGTACATCTGTTGACGGAGCTGACTGGAAATCTTTATTCAGAAGAATCCGAATGGGAAGAAGATTGGTCGGAGAGTGATGAATATGGAATGCCGTTAGATGGAACAGAACTTGCCGATTATGAAGAAGTCATCCGAGAAGAACTGGAACGTTATGGGGAAGATGATCTCATGCAGTATTTTGATGGAAGTGAGTCCATTCAGGGAAAGATACAAAGTGCAGTTGTTACGATAGAAAACAAAGACGGAATCCTGTACGGCTGTACCAAACTGGAATTAAATGAATTTTTAAGTCAGGAAGAGCTACAGGAATTCACCGAATACATTACAGGACAGTACAGTGACGGTTGGGGTGAAGGATTTGAGCAGAGGGATATAAAGGTGGATGGTGGAACGCTGAATGTGCATTTTTGGCATCCAGATATGGAACAGCCGAAAATGTATGAAAAGAAAACAGAGCAGATTCCGACAAAGCCTGAGAAACAACGTCCCAAGTTACAGTTCCTTGGACATGATGGGAATATTTTTTCCATTATGGGCGATGCCTCAACTCTTTTGAAAAAGAATAAACAGACAGCAGAAGCAAAAGAAATGTGTAAAAGGGTATTGGAAAGTGGGGACTATTACAAAGCACTTTTGATTATCAGCGAATATGTGGAAACTGAGTTGAGTCCACCACCAAAAGAAAATAGGAAGGCAAAGAAGAAACAGCAGCCGGAACGGTGAAAGGAGAGAACGTGAGTAAGTATAAGATTACAGAGATTGAACATCCGAAATATCCATGGCTCCATCGAATACAGGCGGTGTCAGATGTGAATGAGAAAGTACCAAAAGGAACACTGGGCGGTTTTATAGAGAATGAAAACAATCTGTCACAGGAAGGGACTTGCTGGATTTATGATGATGCAATCTGTTGTGAAAACGGTGAGGTAAAGGAAGAGGCTGCACTTTATGATGGCAGTCTGGTCAGAGGTTATGCTGTTGTTACCGGAGATACTACTTTTTATGACAGAGCAGTTGCGAAGAGAGACTGTTATATCTGTGGCGGTGAGATAAAGGAAAATGCGGTAATCAGTGGAAAAGCATTTATTGATACGGTAGGAGTAAATGCACCTGTTATCGGTGGAGAAAGCCATGTGTATGGAGAAGTAAGAGGAAATATCTATATCAAAGGGGATATTTTCCCTTGGGATATATTTAATAACCACACAAAAGATATGTTCTTATATGAAAATGGAAAGTGGAGTGCTTTTTCTGTTCCTGAGAAACTGAAACCGCCACAGTCCTACCAGAAAAGACAAACAAAGAAGAAAAATCAGCCGGAACGCTGAGAAAAGAAAGGATGATGCCTATGACAAATGGCCTGAGTTTGGAAGAACTTATGAAAGAGGGAACATACCCAGAGGAATATGCTGAAGGGGAAAACTGGAAAATATTACATGGAGATACATTAAAACTGGTCAAAGCATTCCAGCCGGGAATCTTTGATGCAGTCATTACCGATCCACCGTATGCGTCCGGTGGAACAAAGCAGAATGAAAGAAATCGTACTACAAACCAGAAATACAGCAGTATGAGTGCTGCAAATGCACTTCCGGATTTTGATGGGGACAATAAAGATCAGAGATCATGGACACACTGGATGGCTGAGTGGCTTTACGATGTGCGGAAAGCCTGCAAGAAAGGAGCTCCGATCTGTCTGTTCATTGACTGGCGTCAGTATCCATCAATTACCGATGCATTGCAGTGGGCAGGATGGATTTGGCGAGGAACAGCGGTGTGGGATAAGGGAAACTCCCGTCCACAGAAAGGCCGTTTCCGCCAGCAGGCTGAATACATTGTGTGGGGCAGTAATGGACCGATGCCAATCAACCGTCCGGTATCTTGTCTGCCGGGAGTCTTCCGATATGGAAATCCGCAGAACCGGATTCATGTGACAGAGAAGCCGTTGCAGCTTATGAAAGATGTCATCCAGATTTGCGAACCGGGAGGTCTGATCCTGGACCCGTTTGCCGGAGCAGGAACGACTGTCCTTGCAGCGGTTATGACAGGCTATCGTGCAGTAGGAATTGAGGTAACAGATGCCTACTACAAACTGGGAAGTGACAGAGTGAGAATTGCATTAGAAGCAGAGCAGAAAGAGGATGAAAAGTAGCCGGGATGTCCAATTGGACATCTTGTTTTTTATAGAGAAAATACTTGGCATCCAACTGGATGCAGGAAGGAGATGGAGCGTATGGAACAGGCGCTGGCTTATGTGTGCTGTTCAGCAGAAGAAAGTCGGGTAAAAGTGCAGAAATATTGCAGAAAAATCTATGAACTTGGGTATGTACCAATCTGTCCGAGATTTGTATTCTCACCATTTTTGGAAGAATCCGATGCAGAAGATATGCAGGGATATGGAAGAATGTCCCATATCCTTTTGCGGAGATGCCGGATGGTAGTCGTATGTGGGAAAGAAGTGACAGGAACAATGAATACCGAAATCAGTATGGCAGACAGACTCCATATCATTTGTACGACACTTGATGGACTGGTACAGATAAAAGAATCAAAATAAATCGGAATCGAGTTAATCCGGTACTACAGAAACTGGTGGTACTCGTTTTGCAAGCATAGCGTTTGGATATCCAAACGCACTTTGGGGAGAACCCCAATCCCTCGGACACAGACGGAAATGGAAAGGAAGGATCAAGTCATGTTAAGAAACGGAGTAATGATTGTAATCGCATTGATGAGCGGAGGATTTATAGGAGTGGTAGTAACCTGTTGTATGGTTACGGCGAAAAAATCCGATGAGGAACTTGGCGGTATGATGAAAGAGGAAGAGAAAAAAGAAGGGACGGTGATGCAATGCGAAAACGAAACCATGTGATCCCTGTACGGCTTAACGCAAGGGAAGTCAGGGAACTGAATGAGCAGGTCGAAAGAAGCGGTCTGAGCAGGGAAGAGTTTATGCGTTCGTTGATTTTGGGAGCGCAGGTACATGCCAAACCCTGCGAGCATCACCCCGAATTGCTCCGAAAAATTGCAGGCTTATGCAACAATGCCAATCAGCTTGCCCATGTTGCCAATGCTTCTGGAATGGCAAGTGAGCAGAGCATTCAGGAAATGCTGCGTCTTACCAAAGAAACATGGCATCTGGTAAAGGAAGAGTGGTAATGCCGGATGGCTTATACAAGTGTTATCCCCGTCCACCGCCTGGACCGTTCTATCGAATATGTAAAAGATAAAGAAAAAACCACACAGAAAGCGGACTCTCTGGAGGCTGCCATCGATTATGCAATGAATCGGACCAAGACAGAACAGGCGGTTTTTGAAGATACCATCGGATGTACCAATGAAAATGCGTATGAAGATATGGTGGCAACGAAAAGGAGATTCCATAAGATGGGCGGTGTAGAAGGATATCATCTGGTACAGAGTTTTGCAGAAGGTGAAGTGACACCGGAACTGGCACATCTCATCGGGCAGGAACTGGCAGACCGGCTCTTAAAAGGACAATTTGAAGTAGTCATAACGACACATCTTAATACCAGACACTATCATAATCATATTGTCTGGAATTCTGTAAGCATGGTGGATGGACATAAGTACCATAGTAATGCCAAGAGTTATTATACGGAGATCCGCAAGATTTCCGATGACCTGTGCAGAAAATATGGTCTGTCTATCATTGAATCCAATCAGAAAAAATCAATCCCTTATGTACAGTGGAAAGCAGAACAGGAAGGAAAGCCGACATGGAGAACGGCGATCCGTTTGGATATCAGGGAATCGGTACAGGAAAGCTACTCCTGGTCACAATTCCTAAAAGAGATGGAAAAGCGGGGATATACATGGAAACTGAACCGGAAATACATCTCTTTAAAAGCTCCGGGAATGGAACGGTATATCCGTCTGCGTTCTCTTGGAAAAAACTATTCCGAAGAGGAAATACGTGGGCAGATACTACAGCCCAAGGTGAAACGAGTCTATCAAAAGGCAGTACAGATTCATCCCAAAAAGAAACTGACCGGGATTCAGGCACTGTATTATTCCTATTTATATCAAATGGGGGTACTGCCAAAAAGACCGAAAAGGAGTCCATACGCTGTCAGAGAGGATATCCGGAAACTGGACCGCAGGATTGAACAGATTGAATTTCTAATGAAACATGACATCATAACCAGAGAGCAGCTTGCCGCATACCGAGAGCCATTGCAAAAGCAGATTGCGGAACTTATGAAAGAACGCAGAAGATTGTATCGGAATGGGGGCAGGGAGACTGGGGAAGAACGATTGTCCGAAATCAATGAGGAATTGAAGCGACTCCGTAAGGAAGTTCGTATGACCGTTCAGATTGAGAAACATTCCTTGGAAATCGAAGCGAAACTTCAGAAAGCAGAAGAACAGAGCCAGAATGAAAAACGTGTGGAAGATAAAGAAAGAATGCAGAAGAGTCAGGAGGTGAGATAAGTATGAATTATGGAGCAGAACCGGCTGATCAGGTGGTGCGGTACAGTCTGGAAGGAATGGAATACTCTTTGAAGATTACCGGAAATGTGGCAAAGCACGTGGCAATCTTTATTGCGGCCGCATTAAAGGATCAGAAAAAGACAAGAGGGAAAACAAGGCTTACCAGAATGTTAAAGGAACAGCGCCCGATGAAATTTTTTACCGTTCCGGGTGACCGTTTAAAAGAATTTGCAAAAGAAGCCAAGGCGAGAGGTATCTTATATGTAGTCATCAAAGATAAGGTGAATCCGGACCAGACAGAGGTCATGGTATTTGCAGATGATGCCGCGAAGATGAACCGGGTATTAGACCGGATGAATCTGGATTTTGTAAAAGCAGAATCAGGTTCTATGGTTACAGAAGCAGTGGAAAAAGAGACTGCACCGGAAAAGACAGAAAACCAGATGGAAAAAGAATCAAGGGAGAATGTACGGACAGAGACCGTTGTCCTGCCGGAAGGCAAGATAGAATTTGAACTGGACGATGCGGAAGAAATGTTCCAGATCGGGGATGAGGCTTTCCCGGAAGGAAATTTTACACAGGCGCAGGAGGGGGAAGAAAAGAATCCATCCGAACCTTTCTCGCGCAACAGAAATACTTCTTCCGATCGGGAAATTAGCTGGAAAGAAAAGAATGAAAAACCATCTGTGCGGAAAGAACTCGGAGATATCCGCAAGGAACAGGAAGAGAAACGTAAGAGGCCGGACAGACGGAAAAATGCCAGAGAGAGCCGGAAGAAACGTAAGAATATGAAAACGAAAGGCAGGTAATGTATATGGATTTAACAGATATGATTTCAGGGGGAACGGAAGAACAGCAGGTTCCTGAACAGAAATTGACGAAAGAAGAATATGCAGCCAAAAAACAGCAGGAAAGAGAAGAGGTATGGGCTGAAGTAGATTCACAGGCACAGGGAGTTTTTCAGGATGGAGAAAAACTGAAAGGCTTTCTGGACTTTATGGCAGAGTGTAATACCCAGAGAACACCGAATCTGCTTTTGATTTACGGACAGCATCCAGATTTTAAGGTGGTAAGGTCTTATGAACGCTGGAGAGAAGAACACCGTTCGGTCAAAGTCGGGGAACATGGCATTACTTATATGATTTCCACTGAATACGAAAAAGACGGAGAAATGCGGAGAGGGTATACGATTGGAAAAGGATTTGACATCAGTCAGATGTCTGGAAAGCCATTGGAAGAACGCCCTCAGCGAAGTCTGACAGAACTGATAGGAACTGTCTTAAAAGACCAGTCGGTACGTGTGCAGATTGAGGATGATCTGCCAGACAAAGTGCAGGCCCAGTACAATCCGAGATACCGTACCATTTATATCCGCAACGGAATGAGTGAAGTAACGACATTCCATGCACTGAACAGAGAACTGGCGTGTGCAGCACTGGACCAGCATACCGGAACCTACAGCCGACAGAAAGTCAGTGCACAGGCTTATTGTGCAGCCTATGTGATTGCGAAACGTTATGGTGTGGATGTTACCGGATTCAATCTGGAGTATATTGCACAGAGAAATGAATGTGGAAAGAAAGATCCACAGGAACTGAGAGACTTTTTAAATGATGTCCGTCAGGCTTCCTATAGTATCCGAAACCATATCGAACGGAATTTTGGTGCAAAGGAACAGGAGTATGTAACCGATGAGTTCGCAATCGGAGACCCTGTAAAAACACCGGAAACCAAGGATGAAAAAGCATCTGGAAAAGAGAAAAAAGCAAAGAACCAGCCGGAACGATAAAAGTGAAAAAGTTGGACGGTTGGAGTAGCTATTACGGAGGTCTTGTGATATGGTTGGTGTAACAAAAAAGGAGGTCAGCCAGATGACAAAATACTATTTGAAGATGGATAACATTATGAAAAATATGTTCGTGGTGGCACTGAATGATGAGCTACAGGCGCAGAGTGAGCAGGATGAATGTTTGGAAGAAACGAAAGCTCTTCTGAAAAAAGTAAGTGAATACGACCTCGCTCAGAAACGACTGCAGATTACAGCCGGGGAACAAAGGCAGATCCGTAAGGCACTGAACAGACTCAGAAGTAAATATCTTGCAGCCGGAAGATACAGTGATGGAATAGATAAAGTTATTATTCAGGTTGCAAAACCGAATACTAGCAGACACATGTTCTGGTAGAGAAAGGAGTGGTTGATTGGTCATTTATTCAAGAGAAAAAGTGGCAAGACTTAGAGAACAGTATCCGGCAGGAACAAGAATCTGTCTGAATTCGATGGATGGAGAAGCGGGTATGCCGCAGGGACTGGAAGGAACTGTGCAGTATGTGGATGATGCAGGCCAGCTTGGTGTTAAGTGGGACAACGGCAGAAGTCTCTCACTGATACCGGGAGTGGATTCCTTTCATAAGAAAGAAGGACAGGGACATCCAGAAGAAAAGCCACGCAAGAAAAGAGAATCTGACTTGCAGAGATAAGTACAAAAAAGCAGGACTGGGTTCTGTATCTTGTCTTTCTGCCATTTGTCTGGTGGGCGGCAGCGATTACCGCTTGTGCCATTACACCGGATAAGAATTTTATTCAAATCTTAGAAACGCTGAGCGAAAAACTCGAACAGCCGTTTTTTATCACGTATACACCGTATACGTTCAAATGTATTCTGATATTCACAGCAGCCTATTTCTTAGGCATTGGTATTTATGAATCCCAAAAAAGAAATTATAGAAGAGGCGTGGAACATGGTTCCGCAAAATGGGGCAACGTGTCCGAAATCTGCAGACGTTACTGCGAAAAGCAGTACACGAATAATCTGCTTCTGACACAGCATTTCCGCATGGGACTGGATGGATATAAGCATAAACGAAATTTAAATGTGCTGGTAGTCGGAGGTTCCGGGGCAGGAAAGAGCCGGACCTATGCGATTCCGAACATCATGCAGTGCAACTGCTCGATGGTGATCACAGATCCGAAAGCGGAACTTCTGCGCAAAACAGGAGGTGTTCTGGAACGGAATGGATATGAAGTCCGGGTTTTTGATTTGATCAATCCGGAGACTTCCTGGTGTTATAATCCGTTTGCGTATGTCCGGGATGACAAGGATGTGCTGAAACTAATTAACAACCTGATCCGCAACACGACACCGAAAGGTGCACAAAGCTCGGACCCGTTCTGGGAAAAGTCAGAGACTGCACTTTTACAGGCACTTATGCTGTATTTACTGCATGAAGCTCCACCGGAAGAACAGAACTTCCCGATGATCATGGAAATGCTTGGAAGCGCACAGGTCAAAGAAGATGATGAGGATTACCAGTCACCATTGGACATTTTGTTTGAAAGACTGGAAATGCGGGACCCAGAGAGTATTGCGGTCAAGCAGTATGCCATTTATAAGCAGGCGGCCGGTGATATATGCTCTAAGTGACTTCTTAATCATGATTTTGTCGTGGTTAGTGAAGCAATCACTTAGAGCATTTTTATTTCAGGAGGTACAGCCATGAGAAATGAAAAAATTACCCCACTGTACGAGCGCCTGAGCCGGGATGATGAGTTACAGGGCGAGAGCAACTCCATATCCAACCAAAAGCAAATGTTAGAGGATTTTGCCCGCCGGAATGGACTGCCAAACCCTACGCACTTTACCGATGATGGTATCTCAGGCACCCGTTTTGACCGCCCCGGATTTTTGGCGATGATGGAGGAAGTGGAGGCAGGGCGTGTAGAGGCAATCGTCATCAAGGACATGAGCCGGTTGGGGCGCGACTATCTAAAGGTCGGTCAGGTCATGGAGGTTTTGCGGCAGCGAGGCGTTCGTCTGATTGCCATCAACGACGGTGTGGACAGTCTGAAAGGCGATGACGATTTTACCCCGTTCCGCAACATCATGAATGAATTTTACGCCCGTGATACCAGCCGGAAAATTCGCTCTGTGTTTAAGTCAAAAGGCATGAGCGGCAAGCACCTGACCGGCACTGTGATTTACGGCTACTTATGGGACGAAAAACGGGAGCATTGGCTGGTAGATGAGGAAGCTGCCGAAGTGGTGCGCCGTATCTTCGCCCTCACGCTGGAGGGATATGGGCCTTATCAGATCGCCTGCAAATTATCCGCAGACCGGATTGAAATTCCTGTCGTACACCTTGCCTGCTTCAACGAGGGTGTGAACCGTTCAAAGCCGGTCAAAGACCCCTATGGATGGGGGTCATCTACCATCGTGAACATTTTGAAAAAACGAGAGTATTTGGGGCACACCATCAATTTCAAGACCCGCAAGCACTTTAAGGACAAGAAAAGCCACTATGTTTCTGAGGACGAGTGGACGATCTTTGAGAATACCCATGAAGCCATTATCGACCAGCAGACCTTTGATCTGGTGCAGAAAATCCGCAGCAATGTACGGCGTTATCCAAACGGCTGGGGCGAAGCAGCTCCCCTCACAGGCTTGCTCTATTGTGCAGATTGTGGCGGCAAGATGTATGTCCACCGCACCAACAATGGCAGGCGGATTTCTCAATATACCTGTTCCAATTATACCAAAGTTCCGTGTGGGACACTATGCCCTACACAACACCGTATCAATGAGAGTGCTGTTCTGACATTGGTTTCTGACACGCTCCGGGCTATCGCTGAATATTCCAGAAATGACCGGACGGAATTTATTCACACCGTTCAGGAAACGCAGGTTGCTCAACAGAGTGCCGATATATCGAAAAAGCGCAGGCGTCTGGCCGCTGCTCAAAAGAGAGCCGGAGAACTGGAAAAACTGATTTGCAAAATCTATGAGGACAATGCCCTCGGCAAGCTGCCGGATGCACGATATAGGGCGCTTGATGCACAGTATGCCAAAGAGCAGGACGCACTTGAGGTTGAAATTGCAGAGCTGGAAAAGGATGTTACCGGCTATGAGCAGAGCCAGAAATCAGCGGAGAAATTTATAGCCCTGATTGATAAGTACGAGAATTTTGACACGCTGACAAACACCATGCTCAACGAGTTTGTAGAGAAAATCCTTGTCCACGAACGCGTCCGAAAAGGCAGTCAGGACACCACGCAGGAAATTGAAATCTACTTCAATTTTTTAGGACGCTATATCCCACCATCCTTGCAACCGGTTCCTTTAACCCCGGAGGAACAGGAAGAACTGCGGAAAAAAGAAGAACGCAAGGACAGGCTTCATCAGAACTATTTGAAGCGGAAAGCCAGCGGCGCACAAAAACGGTATGAGGACAAAATCAAGGCGAAGAAAAAAGCGGAAATGGACGCTAAGAAAGCCTTGATCCGGGCTGAGGATATGAAAAAAGGTGTTTTTTCTACTGTCGGACAGCTACCGAAAGAAGAACCGCGCAAAGGCAGCATAGCAGCCAACGCAGCAGTCTAATCATCATGGAGCAAAGGAGAATGAATATGAGTAAGTTGACTTACATTCGTTGTGGAGATTATGATATACCCAACCTAAAACTTTCTGTGCAGCCGGAAACTTCTATCGGCAAGTACGGCAGGATGCGAAAATCCTACCTGAAGGAACATCGTCCTATTCTCTACAACCAACTGCTGATGAGCGAGAAGCTGTATCCGCACCTGATAGAGATTGACCGGACAACGCAGGAGCGTATGGACACCATGTTACCTCACATGATGGAGGCTGCGGGTGTCACTGAGGAACTAAAAGCCTGTGACCCTATGCGTTGGGTGGGGCTGATGAACACATTAACGGCACAGATTGAGGAAATTTTAATCAGGGAACTGATTTGCAGCTGAATGGGAGGTGCGGGAAATGCTGACCTTTGAAAAGGTTTTGAAAGTGTTTCAGGCATATCTGGATGATGACCCTTTGTATGAGGTGGTTCAGACCAGCCACGGTTATACATTGATGGCATGGGAACCCCACCGGAATGACTGGTACAGCGCAGAAATACAGAAAACTCCGGAGGATTTACGGAACGCTTTGTTGGGTACATACGCCAACTTTCTGGAAGATAAGATTACCGGAAATGACCGCGAGCTGACTGTGACAGAAACCGGAGAAATCCAGCAGAGGTGCCGGGAACTTTGGGAAAAGTGCCGGGAAACTTGATATAGAAATGCCAGAAGGAGGCCGCGATTATGCGTCCTCCTTCTGCTTCGCAGTCTGTTCCATTTTGAGCGCCCCGTCTATGGCACCTTCGATAATCGGCAGGTATTCTTCAGGGCAGAGTTTCAGCTTGTGGCTGACCCGTTGCCGCTGTGCGCTTTCTTCCCGCATGATCTCCGGGTTAAAATACCGTTCCACGGGAAGTCCGCAGACCTTAATCAACTGGATCATCACAGGCAGGCTCGGAATCGCACCTTGATTCTCAATGTTGGCAAGGTACCGCCATTCAATCCCAACCATTTCTGCCAATGTTTTTCGTGCCAGGCGCTTTGCCTCTCGTGCGGCTTTGACATCTGCACCGAAGGTTTCAAAACCGGGACAATCTTCAACTTTCGCCATATAACATCACCCGGTTACATTGTATAATTCATACTTTGCCCGTGGAATGTTTCTATATGCAGGTTAGTTGAAGTTTATAATTCATATTCCGTTTCTTGCATTGTTCGAAAAAGAGAACTATAATGTACTCTGTGGAGGTGCGAAATGGACTATATGACATTGAAAGAGGCCGCCGAAAAGTGGGGCGTGACACCTCGTAGGGTAAATTATTATTGCGCCGGTGGGCGTATCCCCGGCGCTGTGAAAATGGCCGGTGTTTGGCTACTCCCTAAAACTGCGGAGAAGCCGCTTGATGGCCGGACAAAACAAGGGAGGTTGCTGAAACATGAATAGCGTTTTGATTATAGACGATGACAAGGAACTTTGTGCCTTGATGAAAAAATGTGTGGAACAAGAAAATTTATCTGCGGTAGTAGCACATGGCGGCTTAGAGGGTCTGAGGCTACTGGAAAAAAACAAGGATACCTGTTCACTAATTATTCTGGATGTGATGATGCCAGATATGAACGGGTTTCAAGTATTGCAGAAAATCCGAGAGAAAAACAATGTGCCGGTGCTGATGCTGACCGCCAAAAGCGACGAAGAAGATAAGGTTTCTGGTCTGCGGCTGGGGGCGGACGATTATCTGACAAAGCCGTTTGGAATTAGCGAACTGATGGCTCGTGTCAATTCTCTAATCCGGCGCTATACCACCTTAAACCCTGTGACTGGAAACGAAGCCGCCACCATGCTTCTGAAAGATATGGTAATTGATAAAATCAACCGAACCGTAACGGTTCAGAATCTCCCGGTAGACTTGACCGGCAAGGAGTTTGACTTGCTTCTATTTCTGGCGTCCAACAAGGGACGGGTCTTTACTAAAAAGCAACTTTATATGCAGGTGTGGACAGAAGAATATGATTTTGACGACAATAACCTCATGGCATTTATCAGCAAACTGCGAAAAAAAATCGAGCCAAATCCAGAGCAACCTTTTTATATCCAGACTGTCCGCGGTGTAGGGTATCGCTTTAACAAGGAGGCATGAGCATGGAGATTAACCTTTATCTATTGTTGTCTTTATTGATTGCCTTGCTGGTAATCAGCTATCTTCTGGGAAAACTTCACCGTGTCCGTGGTCAGCTTTTTCTTATTAGGGATGCCCTAAACGATATAAAAGCCGGGAATTTGAATCGCCGTGTATTGACACGGGAAAGCGACCTGACAAAACAAATCTGTTATGATATTAACGAGATTGCCATGAGCAGCCAATCTCGGCTTATACAGCAAAAGCAATCCGAACAGGCTTATAAACGGCTTATGACAAGCCTTTCCCATGATGTAAAAACCCCTCTTGCTTCTCTGGTTGGATATTTGGAGGCTGTGGAAAGCAAGATGGTAACAGGAGCTGAGCAGGAAGAATACATTCGGGTGGCTATGGAAAAAGCCCACCACCTGAAAGATTTTGTGACCGCCCTGTTTGAATGGGTGAAGCTGGATGCCGGGGAACAGATTTTTCATTTTGAGGTCTGCGACCTGAATGAGCTTTCCCGTGACATCATGGCTGATTGGGTGCCGCTGCTGGAAAACCACGATCTTAGCTATGAAATTGAGATACCCGAAACAGAATACATGACACGGGTTGACTCTACCGCCTACACTCGTATTCTCAATAATTTACTGCAAAATATCCTGACGCACAGTGCTGCAAGCAAAGTTTTCCTGACCGTGACTGAAACGGAGCAGCAGGCAAAAATCGTTGTTGCTGATAACGGCAATGGGATTGCCGCCTCTGATCTCCCGCATATCTTTGAACGGATGTATCAATGTGATCACTCCCGTTCTGCCAAAGGGAACGGGCTGGGCCTTTCGATTGCCAAAGAGTTAGTCAGTATTCATAAAGGAACGATTACAGCCGCCAGTGTTCCCGGAAACGGAACAACCTTTATCATCATACTTCCGAAAGCTCTGTGATCCCACAGAGCTTTTTTTGAAAAAATTTTATCTCGGCAAGGTTATGGCAAGGTTTGCGTTTTATAGTTGGAACCATGAAAGGAGAAAACCGTATGACGATTATTACAACTGAAATCCAGAAATGGAAACGGAATAAAATTGTCTGGTGTATTTTGGCTCTGACACTTCTGCTTGGAGCGTTTGCAATTGAGAGGGCTTGCAGCATTTCAAGGAGCAGTCCCTTTATGGATAGTTTTGGCGACCTTTACACACTGGCCTTTAAGAATCTGTCCAGCCTGTTTCTGCCGATTGTGCTGGGAATGTTTGCAACGACACTGTTTTTCGATGAACACAAAAATGACACGATGAAACAACTGCTTATCATCCCTATTACAAAAGCACAGCTATACTTTTCAAAAGTCGCTGTGGTTATTCTGATGTCCGTAGGACTGTGCCTGATTACTTTTCTTTTGTGTGTTGTCGGTGGGCTGATTGCCGGAGGCTTTCCCGATCTGAACGCCCAAACACTGATGGACGCTGGTCTTTTGTATCTGGCAGGTGGTATTCTGATTCCCATAGCTATGCTTCCGATTGTGTTTCTTTCCGCGCTGTCAAAGGGATATATCTTGCCCATTGGCGCAACGCTGCTTTATCTGATTCCCGTAGTCATTGCCCCGGCTTATCTTACGGGAATACACCCGCTGGCAAGCGTGATGGGGATTTATCCCCATATTTCCGAAGCGGCCGCAGCTATGGTAGAAAGCCTGATGCAAGGCGTTTTATTCAATACTTCGCCGCTTGTTTGTGTCGGTTCGCTGCTCTTGATCGGTGCTACATTTGCCGCCGCATCCGTAGTGGCTCTAAAAAAGCAATCTTACTGAAAGGAAAGACCTATGAAACGATTGAGTTGTTTATTACTCGGTATTCTGCTTGTTTTTTCTCTTTGTGCCTGCCAGCAGGCCGCTCCATCTTCCGGCGAGGCTCCCGACCAACAGGCCATTACGGAAGAAGCAACCGAATACTTTAACCAAATGATGGATGGAGATTTTGAAACTTTCTTCAATGCGTTGCCGCAGGGCGTACAGGACAATATTTCTGCGGAAACGATACAGGAAACATGGGAAGAAGAAGTCGATAAGCTGGGCGGGCTGCCGAAGAACACTTCCCCGGATGTGTCCTGCTATGTGCCGGAACACTCTGACCAAATCCGTGTTGAATTTGTCATTCCTTGTGACAAAGGCAATTTCAAAGTATTCATCAACTATTTCCCGGATGGCAGCCTTTACAACTATGTTATCTGGAAGAACGAAACAAAATGAGAAAGCGAGGTATTTTTATGAGTGATCTTGTGATTGAAACCAAAAAGCTGACAAAGATTTACGGGGAACAAACTGCCGTTAATTCTGTGAATCTTCATGTGAAACCGGGTCGGATTTATGGACTTTTAGGACGCAACGGAGCCGGTAAAACCACAATTATGAAAATGATTTTGGGCCTTACACCAATCACTTCCGGCGAAGTGGATGTGTTCGGACAGAACATCAAAGGCCATGAGAAACGCATTTATCCCCGTATTGGGGCCATCATCGAAACTCCCGGTTTTTATCCGAATCTGACCGGCACAGAAAACCTTGAAATTTTTGCGAAGTTGCGAGGGACACCCCAGCCCAATGCCGTCAAGAACGCGCTGGAAGTTGTGGGATTGCCCTACAAGGACAAAAAGCTGTTCAGTAAGTATTCCCTCGGCATGAAGCAACGTCTCGGTATTGCCAACGCTATTCTGCATGACCCGGAGCTTTTGATTTTGGACGAGCCGACCAATGGACTTGACCCTATCGGTATAGCCGAAGTGAGGAACTTTATTAAGAATTTAAGTGTGGAGCGTGGCAAAACCATCCTAATTTCCAGCCATATACTTTCCGAAATTTCACTGTTGGCAGATGATATAGGCATTATCGACCACGGGGTTCTGCTGGAAGAAAGCAGCATGGATGAATTAGAAAAGAAAAATCGGAAATACATCCAGCTTCAAGTGTCGGATATTCCAAAAGCCTCTTTAATTTTGGAAAGGCAATTCCATGTGACCGATTATGCAGTGCAGGACGAACACAACCTGCGGCTTTATGACACCGCACTGGATATGGCGGCAATCAACAAGGCCCTTGTGGTGCAGGATGTAGCTGTTATCAGCTCCCAAATCTGCAATGATACCCTTGAGGATTATTTCAAACAGATCACAGGGGGAGAGGGAATTGCTTAAACTGATACAAGTTGAATTTCTAAAACTGCGCCGGAGAAAGTTTATCTGGCTCATGCTGCTGGCGGCGCTCTTTATGCCACTGGCTGCCGTATTTTACTTTTCAAGTGTCAAAGGAACCGGTGTGGACCCCATTATGTTTTACAAATGGACAGCGTTCAGCTATACCCCGTGGATCATCCTACCGGTAGTGCTGGGGATGTTGTGTACCATGCTGATGTATAACGAAAACCAGTATGATATGCTCAAACAGCTTTGGATTGTACCGGTCAATAAAATGGCATACTTTTTCAGCAAGTTTGCTGTGGTGCTGGTGTATTCCATTTGCTTTATGCTAGTCACCGCAACGGCGTCCATTCTGACCGGCGTACTATCCGGTTATATTCCCTTTGACAGTGAAAGTGTCCTTTATCTTTTGCGGAAGTGTATGGAAATTTCTCTGTTGACCGCCTTTGCGGTGTTACCAGTACTGGCGGTTGCCGCAGCGCAAAAGGGCTATATTCTCCCTGTTTGCCTGACGCTGATTTATACATTCCTCGGCTTTATCCTCTTGATGGTGAATATGTACCTACATCCGCTGTCCAGTATGACCGCTATTGTTATGTATGATATTCCGGGTGTTGTATTCGATCAGCCATTAAATATTCCAGCCGCATTTCTGTGTATTGGTGTATGGGCTGCTGCTTCGGCTGTATTGGCGAATGTGGCATTGGTTCGGAGAAAGTGAGGTGCAAAAAATGATGAAAGATTTGCTTTGGGCGGAGAGCCAGAAACTCCACCGTTCCAAAATACTCTGGATTGCTGGGTTTGCAACAGTCATGGTAGGGTTGATCGTCTTTGCACAGGGACAGTTTACATTCTATGACCGCCGATATATTGACGGGGCTGGATGGTTTATGACAGCGGCCCAATCCCTTGCTACCTTTTATGTTCTGCCTGCTGTAATTGCCCTATTGGGAAGTTATATGATTTGCCGGGAGGAACAGGAGGATACCTTAAAATCTCTGCGGCTCATTCCCGTAGATGAAGTGAAACTGACACTTGCCAAAATGATACTTGCCTTTGTGTTCAGCGTTCTGATTTACCTTTTACTTTTTGCAATTACCTTTCTTGTCGAGGCAGTTTTGCATTTAGAAGCACTTTCCGTTGGCCTTGTGTTAGAAAATCTGAAAATATATTTTCTGGATGGGGTAGGCGTATTCTTTGCAATTTCGCCTATTATCGCTCTGGTAGCGCGGATGAAAAAGGGGTATTGGCTGGCTCTGGTATTTGCAGAAATTTATTCGTTTGCTGGATTATTTGCGAGTATGTCCCAGCAGTTAAAGACGGTATATCCCATGACAACCGTTTTCAATATCTCTGGTTATTATAATGCAAATATGTTTCAGGTTTTAATCGGCGTTGTAATTCTGATGGTTTGTGTGATTTTGTCATTGTTAATTTTGAAAGGATTGAACCGCAAGACTAAATAAATGCAATATATCTAATGATCTGCCGGACGACGGCAAAAGAAAAAAAGCCGTCGTAAAGCAGACACATTTTCACGCGCCTAAGAAGCGGCGGCTTTGGTTTTCAGAGCCGCCGTTTCTTTTCGTCTACGCTGTGTGTCCAGCGAAGCTGGACCACACTAGCCGGTGTAAGTCCGGTCACGGTAATCGCCAGTGAGCCGTGTAGCTAAACTCGGTGCGTTGCAGTAATGCAGGGTACTAAGCGAGTGGATAAAGTAACCTCGGTAAGAGGGGCGAGCAATTATGCAGACCGTAACATAAAGTGAATTCTGCCGTATCGTTAGAAAGGTCTCTGAAAAGAGAGCAAAGGGAAGCTGAACCCTGGGCGTATGGGTGAAAGCCATGGAACGTGCGAAGAAACTGGAAAGCAGCACGGAGGAATCCCTCGGTATATAGGAAACGGTATGTATGAAAAGTGTGGTTCGGAACTGGAGAGACCCTACCCATCACCGAAAGGTAAAAAAGAAAGCGTATAAGCTTGGCGAAATCGTATTTCTGATGGGAGGGAGTCGGAGAGGAACATAGTACCGATAATGACTGTGCAAGAAAACGCAGTCTATGGGAAGGTTCCTTGCTTCATTCATGTTTGTAGAGAGGGTAAGAGTGAGAGAATGTCATGCAGACTAACAACTCCAAGGAAAAAGTTCGACAACTTCAAAACAAACTATATCTGACAGCCAAGAAATGTGATAGCCGAAGATTTCATGCACTTTACGATAAGGTATATCGTGATGATGTACTTTTTGAAGCATGGAAACGGGTAAAAGCTAACAAGGGTTCCAGTGGTGTAGATGGTATCGGAATCGAAGATATTGAAGAGATGGGAATTGAAAAATACCTGTCAGAAATCAAATCGGAACTGATGGATGGAAAGTATAAACCATCCCCAGTAAAGCGAGTTATGATACCAAAACCAGACGGAAGTGAAAGACCTCTTGGAATACCAACAGTCAAGGACAGAATTGTGCAGATGGCTACCAAGATAGCAATAGAGCCAGTATTCGAAGCTGACTTTAGAGATTGTTCCTATGGATTCCGACCGAAAAGAAGTGCCAGGCAAGCACTGGAAGTGGTAAGGAAAGCGTGTAACAACAAGGGCTATTATGTAGTAGACGCAGATATTGAGAAGTTTTTTGATAACGTAAACCAAGATAAACTGATGAAACTGGCAGAGCAGAGAATATCAGACCGTAGGATATTGAAGCTGATAAGACAATGGTTAGTATCAGGAGTATTATACGGAAATGTACTGACAATTTCCGAACTGGGAACAAGCCAAGGTTCAGTTATATCTCCGTTATTGGCAAACATCTACTTAAATACACTGGACAGACTGTGGGAAAAGTATGGACTTACTCACGGTATTCTTGTAAGGTACGCAGATGATACAGTCATCATTTGCAAGAATAAGAAAAATGCAAATCACGCACTGAACTTATTGCAGTACATCATGGCAAAACTGGATTTAAAGCTACACCCAGTAAAAACAAAGATTGTCAGCATGTGGGACGGAAAAGAGGGATTTGACTTCCTTGGAATGCACCACAGAAGAATGACAACGGAAACAAGCAAAGGACAATTGTATAAAGAAACTTATCAGTACCCGAGCAGGAAAGCCATGAAGAAGATGAAAGCAGAAATCAAAAAGAATGTAAACGGTCGAAGTCTGTTAGTTGCAAAGGAAGAGGATTTAATAAAGAATCTAAATCCGAAAATCATAGGTTGGAAGAATTATTATTCCACCAAAACAAATGAGACATGGATGCAGGAATTAGACTGGTATATTATCTGCACCTTTACAAGATGGTATAACAAGAAACACCAAAGGCGTAAACATATGTCAAGAGTGGGATTTGTTAGAAATAGCATTTACGAAAAAGGATTAAAGAAAATGGCTAGAGCATGACGTAATGCTGTAGAAAGAAGAATGTCGGAAAGCCGTGTGAGGGAGAACCTCATGCACGGTTTGATGAGGGGCGGATGAAATTTTCATCCGCCTACTCTACAAACCAACGACGACCTAACACCGTGTAAATCCACGGCGGCACATAGGAGGATTGCCGCCGTGTCTATTTTTGCCTTTTTTCACAGTCCCCATGACCTGCACCAGCTAAAAAAAGCCTGTTCCCAGCAGCGGAGCAATGCGGTCAGAAGTATGCACTATACCATGTAACTAAACAGCAAAATATACTCTATTACGCTCGTATGGCTTTATGCCGTCCGGGCGCTTTTTTGTCTCTATGGAGCCGGAACATCGGGTCAGCATGGCCCGAACTTTATCCCCGGTGCCGTTCTCCGCCGCCCCATTCAGATTTTCCCGAAAAAATCTGAATGGAGGAAAGGCAGATGGAAGTTACCATCAATTATAACGGACAAGCTGTGGCCGTGGAGGTCACGCTGGAAGTCTATGAATTTCTTGACCGGGCCGATCACAAAACGGAGAACCTGTTCCATGAACAGCGGCGGCATTGGGATGGCCGGGAGTTTGACGAGTACATCATTACCACCGAGGGTGTAGGAGCCTACGGCGAAACGCCGGAAGAATACCTTTGCCGCAAGGAAACACTGCATGAGCTGATGGCTGTTCTGGACACCTGTACCGAGGCCCAGCGCCGCCGGTTCCTGCTCTATGCGCTTGACGGGCTGAGCCTTGCAGAGATCGGTGTGCTGTGCGGCTGCTCCAAAGTGGCTGTGTATCAAAGTGTGGAGGCGGTCAGAAAAAAATTTATAAATTTCTTTGAGAACAGGCTTAACAAATGACCTGTTTTCTGGCTACCAAGTGAAAGGGATCATTTCCCTTATCTCAGCGAGGGGCGGACAGCGGACGAGCTGCCCGCCTCTCCAATTTTCAGGAGGTAAGCCTATGAAAACAATCAATCTGCGGTGGATGTATCCCCACTACCGGCATGACGAGTTTGTGGATGTTACGGACGAGGTATGGGCAGCGATGTATCAGGCCCAGCGGGAGATGGAGAACTATGAGCGTCGGAAAGTCTACCACCGCGCCTACTACTCTCTGGACGCATACAGCTGGCTGGAAAATTACGCACTGGAACACAGCAGATCGTCGGAAGATATTTTGCTGGAACGAGAAGAAATGACCACCCGCCTGCACCTGATTGCAGCTCTGCCTGCGGCTCTGGCTCATGCCACTCCGACACAGGCCCGCCGTGTTCACGCCTACTACATTGCCGGTATCAAGCAGCCGGAAATCGCCCGGAGAGAGGGTATCCATAGCAGTAAGGTCAGCGTTGCCATCCACCGGGGGCTGCGGAATATGCGCCGCTGCTATGATGACCTTTTTCAAACAGAGTGAGGGCGTGCCTATGCAGACCATAAATCTCAAACAATATTATCCATTTTGCAAAGAGGACATTTTTGTGGAGGTGTCCGATGAGATCGTCGAAGCGTTTCTTCTGGACAAGAGAGCCGAGGCCGCCAGAGATCGCAAGATGTTCCGGTATAAGGCGTTTTATTCCCTCGATTGTAACGATGGAATCGAAAATGCCGCCATCGGCTGGGCGCAGCCATCGCCGGAGGACTACCTGATAGAAAAAGAAGAATTAGCCGAATACGAAGAATTGATACGGCGATTGTACGAAGCCATTTCTTCCCTGCCGCCTATGCAGGCTCGCCGTGTCCATGCCCGCTATATGCTGGGTATGAAAGTGAAAGATATTGCCGCAATGGAGGGTATCACGCCATCACAGGCGGGAAAATCCATCCATGCCGCACTGCGGAGGCTGCGCCGGTACTTTGCTCGACAGAAATGGACGGTCAATCTATGAGTATTTCCAAAGAAAAGAGGTGCCTGACATGAACGAAAAAATTACAGCCCACCCCCAAAAAGAAGAACGGGAGAAAGTCCTGAAGGAGATTCGGCAGCTTGAAAACCGAAAGAAGATTTTGGAGAACAAGCAGCGGAACGAAGAACGCAGGGTTCGCACCCGCCGCCTGATTGAGCGTGGAGCCGTTTTGGAGGGGATTTTCCCGTTGGCTCCCGACCTTTCCGGCGCGGAGGTCAAAGCATTTCTGATTACCCTGTCCCATCTTCCGGGGGCTGCGGAATTGACTGCAAACCTGCCAAAATCCGGGGACACGCCATAAGTCCCTTGTTTACAAGGGCGCACTTATACACCGTTGCCGGTGCTGTGCGCCCTGCCGGGAGCGTTGCGTACTTCGTCCGCGATGGGAAGCTACGCTCCCCAAACCCCTTGTGCGCTCTGCGCAGCCAGACACCCGCTTTGCGTTTGTCCGGCTCCACAGAGCCTGTTATCCCCTCACTGAAAGGAGGTGTTCCCCATAGATTTCTGTCATATCCCCGTCAGTATCATCAAGCGCAGCGCAGGCCGTTCTGCCGTTGCCGCAGCTGCTTACCGCAGCGGAACCAAGCTGACAAATGAATGGGATGGAATGACCCACGACTACACCCGGAAAGGCGGCATTGTCCATGCGGAGATCATGCTGCCTGCCTACGCCCCGCCGGAATTTGCAGACCGTTCTATCCTCTGGAACAGCGTGGAGCAAATCGAGAAGGCAAGGGACAGCCAGCTTGCCCGCGAGATTGAGGCAGCTCTGCCCCGCGAACTGTCCATAGAACAGCAGCTTGCCCTTGTCCGGTCCTATGTGAAGGACAACTTTGTGGACAAGGGGATGTGCGCCGACTTTGCTATCCATGACAAGGGAACCGGCAACCCTCATGTCCATATCATGCTGACGCTCCGGCCTCTGAAAGAAAATGGGCAGTGGGGCGCAAAGTGCCGCAAGGCATACGATCTGGACGAGAACGGCCAACGCATCCCGGACGGGAAAGGCGGCTGGAAAAATCACAGAGAGGATACAACCGATTGGAACGATAAAGGAAATGTGGAGATTTGGCGGGTAGCGTGGGCGGCCTACACCAATCGAGCGCTGGAATCTGCCGGCAGACCGGAACGCATTGACCATCGCAGCTACAAGCGGCAGGGCATTGATAAAATTCCCTCTGTCCATCTGGGGCCAGCCGCCAGCCAAATGGAAAAGCGCGGCATCCGCACCGACAAGGGCGAAGTAAACCGGCAGATCGCCGCCGACAACAAGCTGCTGAAAGAAATCAAAGCCCGCATTACCCGTCTTTATCGCTGGTCGAAAGCCGAAACGGAAAAACCACAAACACAGCAAAGCAGCTTGACAGCTTTGTGGGAGGCCCAGCAGCAGTTGGACGCTCCCCGCACCCGCACCGGCAAAATCCGGGCTTTGCAGGAAAGCGCTGCACTATTCAGCTTTTTGCAGGCAAACGGCATCCAGTCTATGCAGCAGCTTCATGAAAAAATCGCTGATATGAACAGATGTTACTATGACCTGCGGGGAAAGATCGTCAAGGCTGAGCGCCGGATCGCCACTCTTACCGAGCGCGGGGAGATGTGGGAACAGTACAACCAGTACAAGTCCATCCACAAGCAGCTTGCCAAAGTAAAGCCGGAAAAACGGGAACAGTTTGAACAGCGCCACAGCCGGGAACTGATTCTGTATGACGCAGCAGCCCGGTATCTGAAAGAACTGAAAGACAGCGGCGAGGGGATAACCCCGAAGGCATGGCAGCGGGAAATCGACCAGCTGACCGCCGGAAAGCAGACGGACACGCTTGCCATGAAATCCATGCGGGAGGATTTGAAAGCAGTGGAACGGCTCCGCAAAACCGCCGAGCAGCTGTCCCGACAGGAACGGGACAAGCCTCACGACCGGGAGCCGGATCGGTAAAGGATACTGCATTTTGGCGTACCCCTGTCAAGTGCGTCGCATTTCACGACATACTTTTGCACACAGAAAAACCGCCGTACAGGTTTCCCCATACGGCGGCAGACTGTTTATTTGCCGAACAAGTCGCTGTGTGTGCCGGTGCGGGCCAGCGTCAGCACCAGAACATCATCTTCTATGCGGTAGACAAGCAGCCAGTCCGGGAGAATGTGACATTCTCGATGGCCTGCCCAATCGCCAGACAGGTCATGGTCACGGTTCTTATCCGGCAGCGGTTCGCCCATTGCCAGCAATGCTACGACCTGCTCCAGCAGTTCGATCTTCAAGCCACGCTTGATGGCTCGTTTGTAGTCTTTTTTGAAACTGGTCGTGTACTTGACGGTATATTTGGTTTCTTTCATCTTTTCAGGTCAGCAAACAACTCGTCAAGGTCATTGTAGCCCTTTACAGACGGGTCTTTTGCAATCCTTTCCGCTTCCAGCATGGCAGCAACCGTTTCCTTGTTCGGCTGTTCCAGCCTTACTTCAAAGGGAATGCCGCCTTCACGAAGCGACTGGCGCACAAAGATGTTAAACGCCGTAGTCAGGTTCATGCCAAGTTCTGTAAACAGTGCGTCCGCCTGCGCTTTCAAATCTGCGTCCATGCGGATACTGATGTTTGTGGTATTTCCAGCCATACGATCAACCCCTTTCTGCTGGCAATTATAGTATATGCCATTTGCACGAAGAAAACAATACTTTGCACGAATATTTAACAACAAATTCATTCAAGGAGGTTATCAACTTTATGAAAGAAATCATTTATGAAGAACAATAAGTCTGAACCTATCCCCGTCATGGATTACCGCCAGTACCGCAGAGTGCGGAGGCTGGTGCATGAGTGCTGTAACTACATCGACGGAAACTGTATCGCCCTGGACGATGGGGAGGAATGTGTCTGTGTCCAGTCTATTTCCTACTCCCTGTTGTGCAGGTGGTTTCGGACGGCGGTATTGCCGCAGGATAAGGAACTGGAAACGGCGCTGTTCCACCGGCTGAATGCGAAGAAATGCGCCGTATGCGGGGCGCTGTTTACCCCCGGTTCCAACCGGGCCAAATACTGCCCGGAATGTGCCGCACGCATGAAGCGGATCAATGCCGCAAAGCGCAAGCGGAAACAACGGGAGAAATGTCACGCTTTAGGGGCTGAAAAACCCTTGTAAATCAAGGCTTTTTTCGAGGGTGTCAAAGGCAGGCTGATAGATTTATCCTCCGACCCCTAAAACGGCCTTAAAATGCGTACAGAATCCCAAGAGAAACCCCAAGGAGGAACCCAATGTCAGACAACCGAAAATATTATTACCTGAAACTCAAAGAAAACTATTTTGACGATGATTCCATCGTGCTGCTGGAAAGTATGCAGGATGGTGTGCTGTATTCCAACATTCTGCTCAAGCTGTATCTGAAATCGCTGAAACATGGCGGGCGGCTCCAGCTTGACGAGGACATCCCCTACACGGCGCAGATGATCGCCACCATTACCCGCCAGCAGATCGGCACTGTGGAGAGAGCCTTGCAGATCTTTTTGAAGCTGGGTCTTGTGGAAGTGCTGGACAGCGGCACCTTCTACATGAGCAATATTGAACTGCTGATCGGCCAGTCCTCCACCGAGGCCGAGCGAAAGCGTGCGGCGAGGCTCCAAAACAAGGCTCTTTCCGCGCCCCGGACAAACGGCGGACATTTGTCCGACATTCGTCCACCAGAGATAGAGATAGAGTTAGAGAAAGAGATAGAGATAAAGAGAGAGATAGAGAAGGGACGCTCCGCCCGCGCCTATGGCCGTTACCAGAATGTTTTCCTGACGGACGAGGAAATGGCAGACTTGCAGGCCAGCTTTCCTGCTGTATGGGAACAGTACATCGAAAAACTGTCCGAGTACATGGCTTCTACCGGCAAGCGGTATCAGAGCCATGCCGCCACCATCCGGCGCTGGGCCGGTGAGGACGCGAAGAAAGCAGCCCCGCCCACCCGCAACCGGGATTACAGCGTAAAGGAAGATGAAACCGTATGATTGAGATTACCGCAGAAATCCGGGCGCTGATCGACAAGGCAGCCGCCGGTGTGGAACTGGCCGGGGACGAGTACATAGACCCGGCAGACGGCCTCATTCACTGTAAGAAGTGCGGCGGCCAGAGGCAGACCGTTGTGCCATGCTTTGGAAAACCAGGCTACTTCATGCCCCGCTGCATCTGCCAGTGCCAGCAGGAGGCCGAGGAACAGCGCAAGGCTGCTGAAGAACGGCAGCGCCGCATGGAGCGTATCAAACGCCGAAAGGCACAGGGCTTGCAAGACCGCTATCTCTATGACTACACCTTTGCCAACGACAACGGCCAAAACCCATTGATGGACAAGGCCCGCGCCTATGTGGAGAACTGGAAGGAGGCATATAAAAACAACACCGGCCTGCTGTTGTTCGGGGATGTGGGAACCGGCAAGTCTTTTTTCGCCGGTTGCATCGCCAACGCCCTGCTTGACCGGGATGTGCCTGTGCTGATGACGAACTTTCCCACCATCCTGAACCGCCTGACAGGGATGTTCTCTGAGGACAGGTCGGAGTTTATTGCCAGCTTTGACGAGTATGACCTGCTTATCATTGACGATCTGGGAGTAGAGCGCAGTACCGAATATGCTATGGAGCAGATGTTTTTCGTCATCGACAGCCGCTACCGCAGCCGCAGGCCCATGATTATCACAACAAACTTGAAACTGGTCGAGTTGAAAAACCCGCCTGATCTGGCCCACGCCCGTATCTATGACCGTATTTTGGAACGGTGTGCGCCGATTCTTTTTGACGGGAAGAATTTCCGGGAAGAAAATGCCGGTGCTACCCGACAGACAGCAAAAGACATTGTAAACAGTAAGCAAGACTGATTTTTTACCGGGCGGCACAGACCCGTTCGGAGAAAGGAGCGCCATGAACAGAGAACCCCGTACTATGCAGGTGGCAGACGCCGCTACTGCGTCCAGAGCGCCGAAAAACACGCCAGCGATGGTAAAGAAAATCGGCAAGACAACCTACAAGGTTCATGTCCATTTCAGCAATACCAGCACAGAAACCATGAGCGATAAAATCAAGCGTATGCTCAAAAATGAAATTCAGCAGATGTGACAGACTGATAAACGAAGCCGCCTTGTGCTAAACTGATGATGGTACGCACCAAAATTTTTGTCAAGGAGGATACGAAAATGCTTTACACAGAAAAAGAAAAACATGAAATTGAGCGAGTAAAGGAGGTCTTTGCGGAACATCTGCGGCAAAGCCCTGATTTTGAACTGCTCTGGTCGGACAAGGTAGGCTATGTCTGGCTGACGATTGGCGTCAATCCAGTCTATGTGGATACCGGTATCAGAATCGAATCAGCCGCCGATCTCTGCTGCAAGTGTTTGGATGATGTTGCTATGGATGTTTTGTATATGACGGGCAACGATCACGCGCTGGAAGCAGCCGACCCGCTGGAATTGGCCGAAATCAAGCGGCGCTGGGAGCCATATATCAACCAGCTGCCAGCCTATGCGTATCTCTGCAAAGACCTGCTGAACGGAAAAATGTAATCTATCAAACGAGGTGTCAGGAGCCATACAATGCTTCTGGCACCTTTTTTGTGGATTTTTTGTGAATTTGATTAAAAAGTCCTTGACAATTTGTCTCTGGAAAGACCGCAAAGTCTATTTTGATATCGGTTGGTGTCCGTCTGGCAGCGTTCAATCTGAAACAAATCGCCAACCTGACCTGTACGGACGAACTGGACTTATACAGTATTGGGGAGAAAAAAGTAGCACTGTTTTGCTGTATTCCGGATGCAGACACCAGCATGAATTATCTGGTCGGCATGATTTACAGTAATCTGTTTCAGACACTGTATTATGTGGCAGATCGGAAGTACGGAGGAAGGCTTCCGATTCCGGTACACTGCATTATGGATGAATGGCCAAACGTAGCCTTGCCGGATGATTTTGACAAGATTCTGGCAACCATGCGTTCCAGAGGGATTTCCTGCAGTATCATCATCCAGAACATTGCACAGATGAAAGCCTTATTTAAAGACTCGTATGAGAGTCTGATCGGCAACTGCGATGAATTTTTATATCTGGGTGGAAATGAAAAAGAAGGACATAAGTATGTCTCGGAATTATTGGGAAAAGAGACATTGGATACCAATACCTACGGACAGACAAAAGGGCGTAGCGGCAGCTATTCGGTGAATTATCAGCAGACAGGAAGGGAACTTTTAACACCGGATGAAATACGGCTTTTAGATAACCGCAAAGCGATTTTGTTTATTCGTGGGGAGCGTCCGATCATGGACGATAAATATGATTTAAAAAAGCATGTGAATTTCAGATACACAGAGGACGGTGGTGCATCGCCTTATGATTATGCGAAAACACCACTGGCTCACGACGACCTAAAGATTGACATTAACAGATTAGACGATTACGAACTGCTGTCTACCGAGGACATCCTTGGTGAATAGCAGTTTTTTGATGGATTGGAGTGATGTGTATTGAAGAAACTTCTCACAGGAGAAAAAAATAGAACAAAAAAGAATACAACTGAAAAAATGATAACCCCGATGCCGATGGGGAGAAAACAGAAAAAGTGGATGAGCCTTTATATGGCACTGGTACTGACCGTAACGGTTGGAGCAACGACCGCATTCGCAGCCGGAGATCCGTTGTCCGTTATCAATAACCTGTCTACCTTTATTTTTTCTCTGATTCGTGCGATCGGTTTGATTTTGCTTGGATTTGGTGTTGTGCAGGTTGGTCTGTCTTTAAAAAGCCATGATCCAAGCCAGAGGGCAAATGGATTTCTGACACTGGCCGGAGGGGTAATTATTACGTTCGCCAAAGAAATCCTCGATTTGATTATGGCGTAAGCCTCTTTGAAAAAATATATCAGGAAACAGCAGGAGTGCCGGAAGGTACTCCTGTATTCAAAAATATGTTTAAGGAGGTGAGAGTTTTTGAGTGATAACTGGATTGTACAGAATCTAAACTCAGCACTATCCACATGGAGTGAAAAGATGGCAGAACTGTGGACTCTGCTGACCGAAAATCCGGCAACTTTTAAGGGCGGCGGCATCTGGCGAATTATGACCAATATCAATGATGCACTGACAGCCATTGCCTATGGATTACTGGTGTTATTTTTTGCAGCCGGAATCATAAAAACGTGTGGCAGTTTTACAGATCTGAAAAAGCCGGAACATGTGCTAAAAGCATTTATCCGATTTGCACTTGCTCAGGGAGCAATTACATACGGGATGGAACTTATGCAGGCACTGTTTTCCATTGTGCAGGGAATCGTGACAACTGTAATGAGTGGCTCCAGTATGGCAGGAAGTGTGGCAGAACTGCCAACGGAGATTGTAGATAAGATTGAGAGCGTGGGAATGCTGGAATCCATTCCGTTGTGGATTGTTACACTGCTTGGCAGTCTGCTGATCACTGTATTGTCATTTGTAATGATCCTGACAGTGTATGGCAGAATGTTCAAAATCTATATGTATACGGCAATCGCCCCGATTCCGATTTCCTCATTTGCAGGAGAACCCACGCAGTCCATTGGAAAGAACTTTATCCGTTCTTATGTAGGCGTATGTCTGGAAGGGGCAATTATTGCACTGGCATGTATTATCTTTTCTGCTTATGCAGCAAGCCCTCCGGCTGTCGGAGATACGGAGTTGAGTGCAGTTACAATCGTGTGGAACTATGTCGGAGAACTGGTATTTAATTTACTGGTGCTGGTTGGAGCAATTAAGGCATCTGACCGTATTGTCAGAGAAATGATGGGACTTGGAGGTTAAAAATATGGATATAAAGAAAACATTAAGATATAACTGGGAATTTGGACGTGAGACAGTAGCAATACGAGTGAGCTCTTATCGGAACAATGGAAATTTATATGTAGGACTCTGCCATAAGGAAGGGAGAGAATGGGAAGATTTTGGAGATGTAACCATTAATCTGCCCTATCAGTTCTTAGAGCCAAATGAGGCTTTTATAACAGGAGATTTTACCAAGGATATGCTTCATTTTATCAAGGAACATAAACTAGGAAAAGTGTTGAATGAAACAGGAAGATCAGGATATGCAACCTATCAGAAGGTAGCGTTTGATCTAGCAAGACTTGCGGAATTTGATCCGGAAGGCGTTGCAGAACACTGTAGATTTGCCGGGATAGAAGTACCGAAAGAAAAACCACAGAAAACGAAGAAACAAAGCAGAGGAAAGGAGCGATAAGTTATGGAAGTCAAGATGAATAAAGAAATCCGGGACTATCAGGAATCCATGTTTATGGGACTGGACCTGAGACAATGTGTGTGTTCTGTTCTTGCGATTCTTACAGCAATCGGAATTTACTTTGGAATGCGTGAAATTACCGGACAGGAAATAACCGGATGGCTGTGTGTGCTTGGTGCTACTCCATTTGCTGCCTGTGGCTTTTTCAAATATCATGGTATGACAGCCGAACAGTTTTTATGGGCAGTGATCAAATCCGAATTGCTGTATCCGAAGAAACTGGTGTTTCAGTCGGAAGATATCCACTACTCCTGCATGCAGGAGACCATCTCGCTGGGAGAAAAGAATCAAAAGGATGGAGCGGAAATCATAAAAGAGCGGGAGCAAAGAGCAGAAGCAAAACAGAGAAAGAAACGCAAGGGAAGGAGTGATGCCTTTGATTAAAACCTTAAGTCAGGCACTTCGGATGGATAAGGAACGCTTCAAAGTTCCGAAATCAGTCCAACAGGCAATTCCCATCCAGCGAATCTGGCCGGATGGAATTTTTCAACAGGGAACGAAATTCTCAAAAACATATCGTTTTACAGATATCAACTATTATATTGCGAGTAAGGACAATAAGACAGAAATGTTTCTGGATTATTCCGAACTCTTAAATTCACTGGATTCCGGCATTTCTGCCAAAATTACCATCAATAACCGGAGAATCAATAAAGAAGAATTTGAAAAATCAATCCTGCTTCCAATGAAGGAAGATGGACTGGACCACTATCGGGAAGAATACAACGAAATGCTCCTGTCTAAGATTACAGGAACAAACAACAGCATCTATCAGGAACGGTATCTGACTGTCAGTGTACATAAAAGATCGATTGACGATGCAAGAACCTATTTTGCACGTATCGGAACAGACATCGTAACACATCTGGCAAAGTTATCGTCCACAGCAGAAGGACTGGACGCAGAGAGCCGGCTCCAGATTTTCAGGGACTTCTTCAAGGGAGATGTCCCACAGGCATTTCCGTTTGATCTGAAACAATTTGCCAAGAAGGGAACAAGTTTCAAGGACTGGATGTGTCCGGATTCTATGGAATTTGAACGTGACCATTTTAAAATCGGTGACAGGTACGGAAGAGTCCTGTATATGCAGGATTATGCAAGTTATGTTAAAGATGACATGATTTCAGAACTGTGTGACTTCAGCCGGAATCTGATATTGTCGATTGATATCCTGCCAGTCCCTACGGATGAAGCGGTAAGGGAAATCCAGAACCGACTGCTTGGTGTGGAAACCAACGTGACCAACTGGCAGAGAAGGCAGAACGCTAATAATAACTTCTCGGCAATCGTACCATACGATATGGAACTTCAGAGAAAAGAAACCAAGGAAATGCTCGATGATCTGACAACCAGAGACCAGCGTATGATGTTCGGAATTTTGACAATGGTACATCTGGCAGACAGTAAAAAACAGTTGGATTCCGATACGGAATTATTATTGTCGATAGCAAGAAAGCATCTGTGCCAGATGGCAACATTAAAGTGGCAGCAAGTGGACGGACTCAATACAGTGCTTCCTTACGGACTGCGAAAGATCAATGCCCTGCGTACATTGACAACGGAATCAACGGCTGTTTTAATCCCGTTCCATACACAGGAAATCCTGCAGCCGGGCGGTATCTATTATGGGCAGAATGCAGTCAGCAAGAACCTTCTGGTAGCCGACCGGAAGAAACTGATGAATGGAAACAGTTTCCGGTTGGGCGTCAGTGGATCAGGAAAGAGCTTTTCGGCAAAAGAAGAGATTGTGCATCTGGCATTGAGTACCGATGACGATATCCTGATTCTTGATCCGGAGTCCGAATTCACAAAATTAGTAGAGGCTCTGGGTGGACAGGTTGTAAAAGTATCTGCGACATCAGACAATCACCTGAATGCAATGGATATGGACGCAGCCTACGGCAATGAAAAGAATCCACTGATTGAAAAATCGGAGTTTATTCTGTCTGTATTTGAACAGTTGGTTGGAGCAGGAAACCTGTCAGCAAAAGAAAAGTCAATCCTGGACCGCTGTGCTGCAGATGTGTACCGGGATTATATCCGAAGTGGTTATACCGGAGAAGTTCCGACATTGAAAGATATGTACCGACAGTTGATGTTACAGCCGGAAGAAGAGGCAAGGGGACTTGCACTGTCATCCGAACTTTTTATCAATGGAAGCCTGAACACCTTTGCACAGCCGACCAATGTGAATAAGAAGAACAGGATCATGGATTATGATATCCGGGAACTGGGGGAACAGCTTATGCCACTGGGAATGCTGGTTACCTTAGACAGTATTTTCAACAGGGTAATTCAGAACTGGAAAGAAGGAAAAACGACATGGATATTTGCCGATGAGTTCTATCTGTTATTCCGCTATGAATACAGTGCAAATTTCTTCTACCGACTGTACAAGAGAATCAGAAAATACAATGGATTCGTGACAGGTTTAACCCAAAATGTTGAGGAACTTCTGAAATCGGACACTGCAAGACTGATGTTGGCAAACAGTGAGTTTTTGATTCTTTTGAATCAGGCAAGTACAGACAGGGAAGAATTGGCAGCTCTTTTGAATATTTCCGAAAACCAACTGTCCTATATTACAAATGTATCGGTTGGCAGTGGCCTAATCCGTTGCTCTGGGAATATCGTACCATTTGAGAATACGTTCCCAAAGAATACAGACCTTTATAAACTAATGACAACAAAACCGGGAGAATCATAATGAAGAAAAAAGAAGAAGTAACGATAACTTTTTATGCTGCAGAGTGCGGTGAGTTCCATGATTTAGGAGAATATACAAAATGCAGAACGCTGGAAGAGGCATATAAAAAGTACCAGAAATATTGTAGAACATCTGCCAATATGTGTCCGGCTATTGAGTTTTCTATTCATGATCCAGAATCAATTTATTCAGACATGGAATATCCATTACCGTTGTCATCAAAAGACAGGGGAGACTTGGAACTTGTGCCATATTACAACGAACATCCACTGGTAAATGAGGCAATCAGACAGGTGGAGCAGTTGCAGAAACAGCAGGAAAAAAAGAAACATCGGGATGTTGCCCGATGAGATAAGAGATACGGAAAGAGGGTGACCGGATGAAAGATATCAAGGAACGGGTAAGGGATAAGAATCCGAAGATTCGAAATCCGGCTGCCCGACTTCCGAAAGAACTGGTTCGCTCAGCGGTTCTGGAAGCAAAAGAAAAGCCAAGGGAACTACATGAAAAAAGCAGTGGGCAGTCAGAATCCCCAACACAGTATGGAACTGAAAAAATAGAATCCGTACAGTACAGAGCGGCGAGTGTGGCAGGAAAAAGTATAGGGAAAACCACATATCAAGGTGGAAAAAAACTTGCTGGAGTGACCTACAGGAAGATAAAGGAAAGAAAAAGCAGACAGGAAGAAGCGAAAGCTGCCGAAGAAGCAATGGAGCAGGGGGCAGAAAGCGGAAAGAAATTAATCAAGTTGAAACCGGAGCAGGCAGCACTTGCCAAGGAGAATGGTAAACGGCAGGTGAAAGCAGCACCGAGAGTGGTAAAAGTATCCGGTCTGTCTCAAGAAAAAATAAAGACACAGGCATCCATGCAGAAACAGCAGATGGAAAAAAGTCTTCAGGCGATGCAGAAAGCAAGAGCAGCCCAGATGGCAAGAAAGTCAGCACAGGCATCGGCAGAAAGTGGAAAAGCAGTCCTTCAGGTAACTGGAAAGGGTTCAAAGTTATCCGTACAGGGAATTACAGCAGCGATTCAAAAAGGGGTAGTAGCTCTTGAAAAAATGGGAAAATGGATTGCTGCCGGAGGTAGTGCATTTCTTCTGGTATTTATTCTGATTGTGGGAATCATTGCAGGAGCAGCTTTCAGCAGTAATTCGGAAAGCTCCGAATCCCTAAGTGAAGAAGTGCTTGCGTATACTTCTGTGATACAGCAGTATGCATCCCAATACGGCATTCCGGAATATGTGTCTGCGATACAGGCCATCATGATGCAGGAATCTGGAGGCAGGGGAACAGACCCGATGCAGTGTTCGGAAAGTCCATATAATACAAGATTCCCACACACTCCTGGTTCTATTACTGATCCGGATTATTCGATAGAGGTTGGAGTACAGACCTTTGCAGACTGTATCAGACAGGCAGGATGCAGCAGTCCACAGGATCTGGACAAGCTGAAACTTGCATGGCAGGGATATAACTATGGAAATGGCTACATAGGATGGGCATTGCAAAGAGGCGGTTATACAGAAGCCAATGCATTGCAGTTTTCACAGGAACAGGCAGCTTCGCATGGATGGAGCAGTTACGGAGATCCCCAATACGTTCCCCATGTGATGCGGTATTATTCCGGTGGCAGCCTGTTTGCTGGTTTGTTTGGTAATCAGCAGATTGTGTCGGTTGCAATGGGGCAGCTTGGAAACAGTGGCGGTCAGAAGTTCTGGAGCTGGTACGGATTTGACAGTCGGGTAGAATGGTGTGCCTGTTTTGTAAGCTGGTGTGCGGATCAGAGCGGTCTGATTGCAAGTGGGAATGTTCCTAAATTCTCATTGTGCAGTGATGGAGTGTCCTGGTTTCAGGGAAAGAATAAGTGGCAGAGTGGCGGAACAACTCCGACAGCTGGAATGATCATCTTTTTTGACTGGGATCATGATGGAACATCGGATCATGTAGGAATAGTAGAAAAGTGTGAAGGTGGAAGAGTTTACACGATTGAGGGAAATTCCAGTGATCAGGTACGGCAGAGAAATTATGCAGTAGATTACAGTTCTATAATGGGATATGGGGTGATAAATTGATGGTTTCTTTCATAATTTGTTAAGGATTTTATAAGGGAGTTAATGAATCCTTTGGAAAATAGTCACAAAATAGGCACAGTTGATTGATAAATTGTTATTGTAACTTTTAGTGATAGACATATAAAGAGTTAGAAATCTTTATAATTGACTTGAATTAGGAGGTAGTGAATATGAGTGATCAGAATGTAAAAGCAGCACAAAAATATTTAAATGCGATGTTTGGTGGACATAAGGATTGGGTAAAACTGGATGAAGATGGAAAGACCGGAACAGCCGTGATGCAGGGAATCATTCGTGCATTTCAGATTCAGAATGGAATCTCAACGATTACAGGAACGGTTGGACCACTTACTATTAATACCATGAAGAAGTTAGCCATTATTACAAAAATGGATCCGAATGATACTCCGCAGGTTAATGTATGCTTGATTCAGTGTGCTCTGTTTTGCAAAGGATATGCTGCTGGAGGAATTACTGGAATTTATTATACATCAGGAGTAAATGCAGTTAAAAAGATGCAGGAAAATGCAGGACTGGAAGTTACGGGCAAAATTGATTGGAAAGTTTGGTCTGGATTGTTATCCCTAAACTGGTTTACAAAGGTTTCTGGTGGGGATTCCAATATTGTTCTTATTCAACAGCAATTAAATAGTGACTGGTCAGATGTTATTGGTGTTGGACCTTGTGATGGAATTGCCTCAAGACAGACAATTTTGTCTTTAGTTGGTGCATTGCAGGCGGCTGAAGGAGTTACAACTGAATTAATTACAGATTTGAATTCAGTTAATTTTGGCGATGCAACAACAAATGCGTTTCCGGGTACATTACAGAACGGACAGAACTCGACGAAATATGTTCCATTTAATAAGATTGCTCAATACGGACTATATTTTAACGGATATAATCCGGGAAGATTCGATGGCGTGTTTGATTCGACTACAGAGTCAAAGGTGTCAGAATTTCAGGAGTTTTATGGTCTGACAGGAATTGGACTTGTAACAAAAGGAAAAGTAAATGTTTCTACTATGAAATCATTGCTTACGAGTAAAGGCGATACAAACAGGGCAGCAAAAGCGTGTGACTGTGCAACAGTATTAAATAAACAACAGGCATTAGATATAAAAAATGCAGGGTATACTCATGTAGGACGTTATCTGACAGGTTCTGTTGGAAAAGAACATACACCGAAATATTTGACATCAACAGAAGTGAAAAACATTGAAAATGCAGGATTATCGGTATTCCCGATATATCAGGATGGAGGATATGAATTAAACTATTTTAAGGATCCGTCCCAGGGAAGTGTTGATGCACAGACAGCAATTTTAGCAGCCGAGAGAATCGGTATACCAAGTGGAACGACTATATACTTTGCAGTGGATTTTGATTGTTATTCATATCAGATTGATACATTTATTATACCTTATTTTGAACAGATTCACATGATCTTTTTCAGTTCGACAAATGATAAAAATTATAAAGTCGGCATTTATGCACCAAGATATGTATGTACTAAAGTTTATGAAGCAGGATTGGCAAGTAAATCATTTGTGGCAGATATGTCAACTGGATTTAGCTGTAATTTGGGATATTCGATGCCGAAGAACTGGGCATTTGATCAATTTTGTGAGTTGAACTCATTTTCTTCATCACCTTCGTTCCCACTGGATAAAGATGCATATTCAGGGAGAGATACTGGATTTAAAAAGTTCGATGCCGTATCGACAAAAACAGATGAGGAAATAGCGCAAGAAAATCTTCGGGCAAAGGTAAAAATAGCACGAAATCAATATGTCTATAATGTAATGGAGCCGCTTGGTTATCTGAATAAAATTATGGATGTGGGTGTGGAGTATGATAAGGAAATTTCACTGGGAACAATGATGAGTCCTCAAGGAGCAATTGATATTTCTACTAAAATATCCACATCGCTTGAAAGTTCAACTGGTAAAATTTATAATATAAAAGTGGATATAGGAAATGATGGAGAATTGACACAAACTTGCAAAAATCAAATTATGGAGATTTCATCAAATTTATCAGATACAGGTATAGAGGGAGCAGATAACTTTGGAAATACGATAGAAAAAATTGCTTTATCGGTTAAATCTGGTAATATTGCTTTTGAAATAAATAATGTTTTTGCCAATAGTGTAGAGTTTTCCATTGTATTTAGTACATCAGATTTGCTGCCAGAAGAGAAAAAAGAGTGGACAATATCGGTTGCTTTGATTTTTACAATGACATTAAATTCTAATAGTGGTCTTGAATTTAATGTTGTAGAATTCACAAAAGAGCATAGTAATATACTGGCAGGAGCCGTAATATTAGTTCTTGCGGGTGCATTAGTTGTAAATGCAATTCCGTCAATTATTGCTTTATTTTCAGCTGGAGCAGGTACTGTTTTTGGTTTGTTGATTCAAGCGCTGTAAATTGTAAAAGAATAAAAGAGACAATGGCCAGAGGTTCGATTTTATAAAGAGGACCTCTGGCAAAAGGAGGATTAAGAAGAATGCATATTAAATCAATTGTGTCAGATGAGGATAGGGAAGAATTAGAAAGAATGCTTTCGCTTGGGTTTATAATTCCTAATCAATTATTTAAAACAAGACAGAAAAGTAGAATGATTATCTATATTTTTACACCTGTAGAATTTTTACTGTCGATTAATTGTTATCTGTCGGAAAGTTATTTGATGTTTGGAATAGGGATTGGAACTTGTGTGGCTTGTGTGGCTTGGATTATTTGGTATCAAATGATTGGTAAAAATTTTGAAAAAAATGTTCATGAATTTGTCTGGGGTAGATCAGGATATGAAACGGTGGATATCGATGAAAACGCAATTAAAATAGATG